>NZ_JAAOZS010000023.1:0-42037 GCF_011602805.1 Kocuria sp. JC486
ACTACATCGCCAGATCGCTGCTCGAGACCGGCGGGTTCAGACCCCAACTACACCCTGGATCATGATGAGCCGGCAAACCTGAGTGTGGACGGGAAATTCGGTCCGGCAACTCACAATGCGGTGGCCGGATACCAGAAGAGCATGGGGCTGGATGACGACGGGGTCGTCGGGCCCAAGACATGGGGGGCGCTCAAGGGCGGGCGCTGAGCAAGTTCCGCTGTTCCACAACCCATCCGGCCGGTTCCGTGGCCCTATCCACCGGGCCGCGGAACCGCCCATCCGAAAGGACCCATGATCATGTCTGCACACGAATACACGCGGTTGACCCGCAGGACCTTGCTCAAGGCTTCGGCGGTGATCGGCGGCCTCGGGGCGGCAGGCGCCGTCGCTCAGGCACCCGCGTTCGCCGCCATCGCCCCACCGTCCATCATCTCGACGGCGACCTGGGGTGCCAAGCCGGCCAAGAGGGCGTTGACCACGTTGAAGCACCGCCCGACCTACCTCGTCATCCACCACATGGATTCCGCAAACACCTCCGACTTTTCGGTCGGTGCCGCTCACAGCATCGCCCGTCAGGTCCAGAGCTGGCATTTCGCCCGAGGGTGGGCCGACTCCGGTCAGCAGTTCTCCATCAGCCGCGGTGGCCACGCCCTGGAAGGTCGACACGGTTCTCTGCGAGCCCTGCAAAGCGGAACCTCGTTCATCCTGGGTGCGCACGTCGCCAACAACAATTCCAAGGCTGTGGGCATCGAGTGCGAAGGCCGGTACGGCACCGAGCTCCCTCCGCAGAAGCTCTACGCCACCTTGGTTCACCTGGCCACCTACATCTGTCAGCAGTACGGCATCCCAGTGGCCAACATCGTGCCGCATCGCCATTTCAGTGACACGTCGTGCTGCGGTGACGCTTTTGTCGCGGCCCTGCCGACGCTGCGTTCGGACGTCTCCAAATCCCTTGCCGCCGGGCGGGTGATCGTTTCACCGGTCGGATCCACCACACCGCCTCAGCCCACGCCAACGTCGAACTACCCGCTGCTCAAGAAGGGGGCGACTGGTGCAGTAGTGACTCGACTTCAGAAGCTGCTGACCGCTCGGGGGCACAGTCCCGGTGCTGCCGACGGAGTTTTCGGAGACGGAACCCTGGGAGCCGTGAAGGCGTTTCAGCGCGCCATCGGCACCGAAGCCGACGGCGTCGTCGGGCCAAAGACCTGGGGTGCCCTGGAGGCCCGTGCAGCGAGCAACGCCACACTCAAGCAAGGCTCAAGCGGGAATAACGTACGGGCACTGCAGAAGGCACTCAACGCCGTCATCACAGCAAATCTGGCGGTCGATGGCCAGTTCGGCCCTGGGACTCACAGCGCCGTGCGCAACTACCAGCGCAGCCGTGGCCTGACCGACGACGGCATCGTAGGCGCCAAGACCTGGGGCGCACTCAAGGGCGGCCGCTGATCACATCAGCCACCAGCCAGGCCCCATCGAGTTCCGCGATCCCACATCCGCTGTGGGACTGGAGAACTCGGTGGGGCTACGGCGGGACCTCACCTTGTTGCCCGTCAGCCCCCTCACACCCAAGCCCCCACGATCCACAGGCCGCACAGGACGATCACGGCCAGAAATCCCACCAGCCAGAGCCCGGCGGGCACGCCAGTTCCCTGCGCCAGGATTGCCGCATCGGATGCCAACGGTCGACGGCGACGCCGTTGGCCGGCAAGATGGGCCCGGGTCAGGTTCAGCCAGGCCCGGAACGCGCCGATCCACAACGCCGCTCCCACGGCGAGCATGAACCACCGCCCGGGCGCTACCTCGAACCAGGCAAGAGCCAGCAGGGCGGCCGCGGTCGTCGTCGTGACGAACCACGAGAGCCACCCGCGCATCACGGCCAGGGAGACGACCAGGACCAGGGCGGAAACCACGGCCGCCAGAGGCCAGTACCCGGCGCCGACGGCTGCGGTCCACGCCGCTCCCACGAGCGCGGGGAACGGGTAACCCCAGAATGTCGACCACATGGCGGATGCGCCGCGCCCCATGGAATGTGTGACGCCGGAGTGGTCGGCTTCGATCCGGATGGTCATGATGCGGCGGCCGGTCACCAGTCCGGCGAGCGCGTGCCCGAGTTCGTGGACCACGGTGACCACCAGGCCGAACCAGCGCCACGTACCCCGCGGGATGCTGATGGCCACCGCCGCCGCAGCGCACAGGACCAGGATCCAGGTGTCGGCCGGGGACGCGGGCCTGGCTTCCAAGAGGCCGGTGACGAATTCCCCCGCGGTCACGCGTCTACGGCCTGCGGCTCACCGCGCCAGGTCATGGGGGTGTGGTCCACGCCTTCCTCCAGGAAATCCGGACCGGTGCGCTCGAAGCCGAACTTCCCGTACCAGTTCTCCAGGTACGCCTGGGCGTGGATCTCCACGGGTCGGCCCGTGGCAGCGGCGCGCTGCAACGCCTCGCGCATGAGTTGCTCCGAATACCCGCGACGACGGTGCCCCGCGTGGGTGGCCACCCGGCCGATCCGCACCACGGGACCGTCCAACAGGAGCCTCAGCACGGACACCGGTGCCCCGTCCACCTCGAGCCACATGTGCACCGTGGTCTCGGCCCGGTCCAGGTCGTCGACCTCTTCGCAGATGATCCCCTGCTCTGCCACGAACACAGACACCCTCAGCTGCAGGATCCGCTGCATCTGGACGGCGGTCATGTCCTGTGCGGTGAGTTCGAATACGCGCGGTTCGGTCATGGACCCGATCCTAGGACCGGGTGCTGAAGGCGGGCCGGGAAGCTCACGTGACCCAATTGAGTCGGGCCGTGAGCTGAAGCACACTGGGGTCATCGAACCGTCCGGCCGACACCCCGGCTCCGTGGCGGTTGCCCCAAGACGAAAGGCGCACGACATGATCGTCGGCATTCCCACAGAGACCAAGAACCACGAAGATCGCGTGGCCATCACCCCGGCCGGTGTTCACCAACTGGTGCGCCACGGACACCGTGTGGTCGTGCAGGAGGGCGCCGGTTCGGGCTCACGAATCCCTGACGAGGAGTACACGGAGGCCGGGGCGGAACTGGGCTCCGCGGAGCAGGCGTGGGGAGCGGAGCTGGTCCTCAAGGTCAAGGAGCCCACCCCGTCCGAGTACCAGTACCTGCGCTCGGACCTGGTGCTGTTCACCTACCTTCACCTGGCAGCCTCGGAAGAGCTGACCCGCGCCCTGGTCGAGGCGGGAACGACGGCGATCGCCTACGAGAACGTGCAGACCGACAACGGCGCCCTGCCCCTCCTGGCGCCCATGTCCGAGGTCGCCGGGCGTATGTCGGCGCTGGTCGGAACGCACCTTCTGTTGTCCACGAGCGGAGGCCGCGGAATCCTGATGCCGGGAATCCCGGGTGTGCGGCCCGCCGTCGTAACGGTGATCGGTGCGGGGAACGCCGGATCGAACGCCTTGAGCCAACTGGTCGGGCTGGGCGCGGACGTGACCGTGCTGGACCTGTCAATCGACGCGCTGCGGCGGGTCGACGAGCAGTACGGCGGGCGAGTGCGGACCGTGGTCTCCAGCCCCTTCGAGATCGAGCGGTGCGTCCTGAAGTCCGACCTGGTCATCGGTGCGGTGCTGGTGCCCGGGCGGCGGGCCCCGAAGGTCGTGGAGCATTCCACCGTGGAACGCATGATGGAAGGTTCCGTTCTGGTGGACATTGCCGTGGACCAGGGCGGGTGCTTCGAGGGCACCCGGGCCACCTCGCACGACGACCCCACGTTCACCGTGGGCCCGGCGACGTTCTACTGCGTGGCCAACATGCCCGGCGCAGCGCCGGTGACCGCGACGTACGGGTTGACCAACGCAACCCTGCCGTACGCGCTCCAGTTGGCCGACTCCGGATGGGAAGCGGCCTGCGCCGACAATGTCGCCCTGGGCCGCGGTGTCCTGGTCGCCGGGGGCCGAATCCGGCATTCGGCGATCGCCGCGGAGTTCCCCGGAGTGCCACACCGTATTGACACTTCCCTTCCGGAGGAGCACTGATGACCACTGTTTCCGCTCGCATCGTCGAAGCCCTGTCCCCCTACGTCACCGACGTCTTCGGGCTGATGGGCAACGGGAACGCCCACTTCCTCGACGCCGTGGACTCCTCGGACATGACGTTCACGGCCGTGCGGCACGAGGCGGGTGCGGTCGCCGCGGCCGACGCCTACGGGCGGGTCTCGGGACGGTTGGCGGTAGCCACGACGACGTACGGGGCGGGATTCACCAACGCGATCACACCCCTGGCCGAAGCACGCCAGACGCGGATTCCCTTGATTCTGGTCACCGGCGAGGCTCCCACCACCGGGTGCCCGTGATCCTGGCCATCCCCTACGACCTGGCAGCCGCCGCGGCCGACCCCGAGACCCTGCAGGCACCCGAGCTACGGAGCCCTGCCCCGCACCCCACCCAGGCCGACCTTGATCGGATCGCCGCGGTGCTGAACACCGCACGGCGCCCCCTGCTGCTGGCCGGGCGAGGGGCACGCGTGTCCGATGCCGGACCGGCGTTGAACGTGCTGTCAGACCGGCTCGGTGCCCTCACCGCGACCACCGTCGCGGCCCGGAACCTGCTGAACGGCGCCGGTCATCTGGGCATCGCCGGGGGCTTCGGCAGCGACGACTGGGCTGAGCTGATGGCCGAGGCCGACGTCGTGGTGGTGTTCGGGGCCGGGCTGAATCAGTTCACCACCCGGTTCGGGCACCTCTTCGGCCCGGAGGCCACCGTGATCCAGGTCGATCTCGCCGAGCAAGCCACCCATCCTCGCGTCGACCACCACGTGTGCGCGGACGCGCGGGTGGTCGCGGAACAACTCACCGAGATGCTTGATGCACCTACACAGCAGTCCTGGCGCAAGACGGCCGCAGACCGCGTCCATCGAGCAGCACACCGTGAACCGGGTGGACCATTGGCTCCCGACGGGCGCCTGGACCCCGTTCTCTGTCCGTCGCTCTGAACCTGGTGGGCACCGCCTACCAGACGATCGGTCTGGGGCTGCCCGCAGCCGTCGGGGCCGGACGGGCCGCCCCGGAATCCACGACCGTGTTGACCACTGGTGACGGTGGGCTGCTGATGTGCCTGGCCGACCTGGAGACCGTCGTGCGCAGCGTGGCCAGTGGCGTCGTCGTGGTGTTCAACGACGCCACTTACGCCGCGGAAGTCCATCAGTACGGTCCCCTGGGACTGGCCGATGCGCCGATGCGCATCCCCGACGTCGACTTCGCCGGGATGGCCACCGCGCTCGGCGCGCACGCCGCCACCGTCCGCACGCTCGAGGACCTTCAGACCCTGAGCGATTGGACGGACGCGGGGGCCAGAGGTGTGCTCCTGCTCGACTGCAAGATCTCGGCCGACGTCATCGCCCCCTACATGAGCGAGATCCTCGCGGCCGCGTAGCGCGCCCGCTCCACCAGCCCTGCCACCCGCTGACCGAGACGACGACGTCGCCCAGCCCTCGAACGGTGACCGAGAGAGAGACCGATCATGCCGACCACAGAGTTCGACCACAGCCAACCCACCGACGCACTCCTCGACCAGGACCAGTCGGCCGCAACACTTCCCGGTCACCTCCAGACGGCGTCAGATGAGGCCATTGAGGAACTGGTCCGGGAGTTAGGCGACGCCGTGAGCACCGATGCCGCCGTGCTGGAAGAGCACAGCCGGGACACCTCACGAGCCGAGCCGGGGGGTCTGCCCGCTGCGGTGGTCCGGGTCCATTCGGCCACCGAGGTTCAGACGGTGTTGCGCTGGGCAACTACCCACAGGGTGCCGGTGTCCGTGCGAGGGGCCGGCACCGGGGTCAGCGGTGGGGCCCTGGCCTACCCCGGCGGATTGGTCGTGTCCCTGGCCGCCATGAATCAAGTGCTCGAGATCGATGCTCCCAACCGGATCGCCGAGGTGGATCCCGGCATCATCGTTGACCAGCTCGATCAGGCGGCGGCAGCGCACGAATTGATGTACGCACCGGACCCGGTGAGTTACCAGACCGCCACGATCGGCGGCACGGTGGCCACCAACGCCGGCGGCCTGCGCTGCCTGGCCCACGGCGTCACCCGCGACGTCATTGCCGGCCTGGAAGTCGTGTTGGCTGACGGCCGGCTCATCCGGACCGGTTCGAGGACCCGAAAGAACAGCACCGGTTACGACCTCACCGGTTTGTTCATCGGTTCCGAAGGCACCCTCGGGGTGGTCACCAGGGTGATCGCCCGGCTCAAGCCCCGACCCGTCGGCGAAGCGGTCACCTTCTCGGCCCAGTTCCCGACCATGGCCGCCGCCGGGGCCGCGGTGGCGACGATCATGGCCTCCGCGACCACCCCGGAAATGCTGGAGCTCATGGACCGCAACAGCATCGACATCGTCCAGCGGCACTTTCCCTCCGCCGTCGCTGCCGAAGGGGAGGCCCTGTTGGTGGGCCAGACCATCGGTACCGACGCACAGCAACAGGCCGAAGCCGTGGTCTCCGCCTGCCGCGACGCGGGCGCTTTGCTCGCCGAAGCGGGCGGGGGTGAGGAGCTCCTGGACACGCGGCGCATGGTCAACCCCGCGCTCAACGCCGCCGGGCTTGCCCTGTCCTGTGACGTGGCCGTCCCACCTTCCCGACTGGCCGAGATGTTCGAACGCATCGACGACATCTCCGTTCAGACCGGCTACCCGGTGAACACCTGCGCCCATGCCGGGGACGGCAACATGCACCCATCGGTGCTCGCCGCGAACGACTCTGCCGAGGAGGTTGCCGCGGCCGAGCACGTCCTGACACTGATCACCGAGGCGGCGCTGGACATGGGGGGCGTGATCTCCGGCGAGCACAGAATCGGATCGCTCAAGACCGGGATGCTCGCCCAGCAGTTCGACCCTGACACCCTGGACCTGCAGCATCAGCTGAAGGGTTTCTTCGACCCCGTCGGCATCCTCAGCCCCGGACGAGCCATCTGACCGAGGCCGTCCTTTCGAAGGACGCGACAGGGATCAGCCCTCCGTATGGTCGGTCATGCCCCCATGGCAGGTGCGCCTGGTCATCACCGCATCGTTGATCATCACGGTCCTGCTCGCCGCTGCCCTGTCCGTGACACCGGCCGGAGATTCGTCGTCAACATCGGAGTTGGGCCACGGGTGGGTCCTCGCGGTGATCACCCCAGTCTTTACGGTCGTTGCTTTGCCGCTGGCCGAGGAGATCATCTTCCGCCGACTTCTGTTGGACTGGCTGCTGGCGCGAACATCCGCGGCGCTGGCGTTCATCGTCGTCACCGTGGCCTTTGCGGCGATCCATGTCACCCCACCCGTCATGCTCTACATCCTGGTTTGTGAAGGCTTCTGGACCCTGCTCCGGATTTGGTACGCAAGCCTCTGGGCATCCTGGATCGCGCACATGTGCAACAACGCACTGGTGACTGGGGCGGCGCTCGTGGCGCTCCTGTCGACCTGAACTCCCACTTTAACGGTCAGCTGGGTCGGGCGGCGGGGCCGGAGCACGACTGAGGCCCATGGCCACTCCTACCGCGATCCACGCCACCAACAGCAACCCGGCCAGAGCGAATCCCCAGGCATCTACACCGATCAATCGCGTCCAAGCGAACAGGTCAGGTATCCCGAGCCATTCGGACAAGGCCCCGGATAGCGACGCCGATCCCACCACCAACGCCACCACGACGGACACCGACGTGATTGCCACGTTGTAGGTGAGCAGCCGTTTCGGGTGGGTTTCCGCCCAACCATATGCGCGACGAGCCACCCACCCTTGAGCCAAGTCGAAGGTACTCATCCCAGCGGTGAACAGCAGCGGCAGGGTAAGTACCGCCCACCAGGGAACGGCGGCCATTCCTGCTGTACCTGCCAACAGCAAGAGACCGATTTCCGTGGCGGTGTCGAAGCCCAAACCAAACAGCAGGCCCACCAGGTACATCTGCCGCGGTGTTCGGATGCGTGCGCCGACCCCGTTGATGACCTTGGTGATCGGCCCACCCGCGAGGTCACCCACCGGAGCGGGAGAATATGTGCCGGTCTGCCCGGCACGGCCCCTCTCGGCAAGACTTCGCCGCAGTGTCAGGACGTTCAATGCCGCGATCACAAGCAGGAATAATCCCGCGATCAAAGGCCCCCACACTCCCGTGAAGTGATGCCAGGGGGAGTCCTGATCGGCCACGGGACCCATGACCGCTGACAACCCGAAAGCCAGCAGCAGACACAGACCAACCACGACACTCGAATGTCCCATGGAGAACCAGAACCCCACGGTTGCGGCCGGTCTGCCTTCGATGAGCAGCCGTCGCGTGGTGTTGTCGATGGCCGCGATGTGATCAGCGTCGAAGGCGTGGCGCACGCCCAAGAAGAACGCCGTCACGCCCAGCGTGGTGCCGAACACCGCTGCGCTGCCATCGCTTTGGACTCCAAGTCTGAGGTCCGCAGGCACCACGAAGAGCAGCAACGTCCCCCAGCCGACGGCATGCAGTAAAAGGACGGTCAGTGACACTAGGAACGTGGAACGGCGTTCGGCTCCGCGCACGTCGGCTGGTGCGGCACTCAAGCGGGTGACACTCTCCATACGGTCAGTACTTTCTCAAGTTCAGCCTGGTCTTATGCCCCCAACGACGACGCAGCGCGGCGTGGATGTCGAGCAGCAACTCGTGGAGAGGACCTGTTCCAGGGCCCATCAAGCGAACTGCCAGACCGGCTGTCTCGCGCACCTGTGGATGTGCTGCAACTGCGGAATCACGCGGCTCGGCCAGCGGCGTCACCCCACCACGTGACCCCGGAACAGTCGCTTCGTACTCCACGAGGAGGTCATGGACTTCTTCGACGGCGTCCGCGTCCAACTCTGGGGCAACGGCCAGCAACGTGCCCAAGTGGGTCCGCTCGGCAGCGAAGCCGTGCGGGTCCAGGTCGCCGGAGACCGAAAAGTTCGTGAGACTCTCGCCCCTGTACGCACCGTGCGCCATATGGACCGTGTCCCAGGCGATCAGGGCTCCTGTCGGACGCCCGATTACGGTCTTCAGCAGGACCGATTTCCACTGGTAGAGCGATCCATCTGGGGCCCACCCCGGCGTCACGATGTCTGTCATGACCAGCCTCCCCCCGCGGGCCACCGTGGCCCGCGTGCGTTGAACGTAGTCGGCGTCCCGATATGCGATCAATGGGTCCGGAACCACTTCCAGGACAGCATCCGGTTCCACCACGAACCGTTGCTTCTGCTCCACGGGCTGCCCAGGGGTCCGATAGACCTTGGTCGCGGACTGAGTGGTGACCAGGGCAGAGGACGATTCGCCCACCGAGACCCCGAGTTCGTACCGGTCTCCCCCTACATACCCCCCACCAGGATTGACCACGGTCAGACAGGGCTGGCCGGAGGAGTCCAGGTACAAGGGACGAAGCAACCGCAATCCACCGTGGTGACGCTGCGATGCGACCACGTTGCGTTCACCGTGGCGCTGGACCCCCAGCCACAGGCCACCGGTCAATGAAGCAGAGACGGACAACGGATCAGCCCGCGAGATCCATCATCAACACGTCGCGACGAATCCATTCCAACACCGTATCCAGGCCCTCGTCCGTCTTCAGATTCGTGAAAGCGAACGGTTTGTCCTTCCGGAACACCCTGGAATCGGCCTCCATCACGCTCAGGTCTGCGCCCACGTACGGGGCCAGGTCGGTCTTGTTGATCACGAAGAGGTCTGACTTGATCATGCCCTGTCCGGCCTTGCGCGGAATCTTCTCCCCTTGAGCAACGTCGATGACGTAGATCGAGAAATCCACGAGCTCCGGGGAGAACGTGGCAGACAGGTTGTCGCCCCCCGACTCCACGAAGATCACCTGCAGGTCAGGGTGCTTGTCCGTGAGGTCCCTGATCGCCGCCTCGTTCATGGATGTGTCCTCACGGATCGCCGTGTGCGGGCATCCGCCGGTTTCCAGGCCTACGATGCGGTCCTCGGAGAGCACTGAGGTTCGCGCCAGAATCTTGGCGTCCTCAATTGTGTAGATGTCATTCGTGATCGCCGCGGTGGATACCTCCCCGTCCAATGCCCGCGTAATACGTTCCACCAGTTGCGTCTTCCCCGCACCCACGGGGCCGCCCACGCCGATCCGAACCGGGTCCGTCGCCATCAGGTCCTCCTGTCTATATTGCTTTCCGCTAACCACGACGGCGAAACACGCCGTCGTCAATCTGTCAGGACATGAACATTCGAGCGCGCTGCCAGACATGACGCATTTGATCGATCTCCAAGGCGGGGCTCACGGCGCCCACGTGGTCATCGGTCATGCCGTCGATCCGTCGCACGGCAGTTTCGATCTCGTCGTGCATGCTGCGCAGCACTCTCTGCCCGGCGTTCTGCCCGATCGGAATTCCGCGTACTGCGTTCTGCGTCAAAGAGGTCAGCGAGGTGAACAGGTGAGCAGCACATGCATCACGCCAACCGGATCCGTGGTCGCGCGCGAACAATCCGATCACTACGGGCACACTGCCCGCAGCCACGCCGGTTCTGAACTCTCCGGGCTCCACCTCATCTCCACCCTTCCCAAGGACAGCCACTGCGTATCGCTCGATGTCTGGGGATGGGAAGTTCGCTCGGGCAATCTCGATCGCCCTCCTGCCCATTGCGGCGTTGCCGTCGCGCACCTCCACCGGCAGGCTCATTGCATGCAACATGGCATCCACCGTCAAGGCATCGGCGTCGTCCCGGACCAGCGTTCGGATGGCCCAGCCATCGGCCGGTACCAGTTGGTGGTGCAGGAAATGTGTGAGCCATTGCCGGAACGTGGCTTCGTCATTCACGGCGCCGTCATTGATCGCGGTCTCCAGGCCCATGGACTGGCTGAAAGCACCGGTCGGCAGCGCCGAATCGGCGAACTGAAGAACCGTGAGCAGCCCGGAATTCAGGGACACCACGATCAGTGAGTGTGCTCTGCGTGTCGGAAAGGGACCTCCATGACCCGGTCCACACGCATGAAACGCACTCCATGGTCCGTCAGGAAGTGCTCGGCCGTGTGATCGTACTGGATCACCATCACCCCGTTGTGTGGTTCCAGCCCCGCAATGGAGGTGTCCGGCCCAAAGAACTGGGCGGGTAGGTGGCGATTCCCCAGGGAATGCGCCACGAACGCAGCTTCCTGCACGGTAGCCGGCGCAATGGCCAGGACCTCCGTGGGCAGTGTGGAGACCACCACGACGTTTCGCCCGTCCCTGACCAGGATGTCCCCGTCGCGCAGTTCCCTACGATCGCTGAGACGCAGTCCGAACTCTTTGCCGTGATCCGTGGTCACTCGCTGCACCCGTTGGCGCAAGGCAGCGCCTTCCAAGGCCACGCGTTCCACATGAATGTCGGCTCGCTGGTCGGCGGGAAGCTCGTGCAGGTTGCCAAGGACTTTCTCAACGATCACGAGGGCGGGGGTCCTTTCGGTCTTGACATGAGATCACGGGCGGGTGGTCAAGGCATGGCGGTCAGAACAAGAAGTAGCGTTGCGCCATCGCGAGTTCCTGCGCGGGCTCGGCGGAGATGAGTTCACCGTCCACGCGCACTTGGTAGGTCTGCGGGTCAACTTCAATATTCGGAGTCTGGTCATTGTGCTTGAGGTCAGCCTTGGCCAGAGCACGGATCCCGCCGACCGGCAGCGTTTGTTTGGCCAGACCGTAACGGGCGCGGACGTCGTCGTCGTGCGCTGCCTGCGAGGTGAAATGCACGGAATTGTGAGCGGGAGCCTGGCCCTGGGCCCCGAAAGCATCACGCATGAGCTGTGGTTGCGGCGTGGGAATGGAGGCATTGGGGTCACCCATCACGGAGTGCACGATCTGACCGCTCTTGAGCACGGTAGTTGGTTTGACCCCGAAGAATGCGGGCTCCCACAACACGAGGTCTGCCAGCTTTCCGACTTCCACGGATCCAACGTGCTGCGCGATTCCGTGGGTGATGGCGGGGTTGATCGTGTATTTGGAGATGTAGCGCCTGATCCGGAAGTTGTCCGCATCGTGGTCCCCGGCAAGTGAACCGGTGCGCTTCTTCATCTGGTCCGCGAGTTGCCAGGTGCGCAACACGACCTCTCCCACGCGCCCCATGGCCTGGGAATCGGAAGAGGTCATGGAGAACACCCCCAAGTCGTGCAGCACATCCTCGGCCGCGATGGTTTCGGGCCGAATTCGCGAATCCGCGAAGGCCACGTCCTCCGGAATGGACGGGTTCAGGTGGTGACAAACCATGAGCATGTCCAGATGCTCTTCCGCCGTGTTCCGGGTGAACGGGAGCGTGGGATTGGTCGACGAAGGCAGCACGTTGGGCATCCCCGCCATGGCGATGATGTCCGGGGCGTGACCACCACCGGCACCTTCGGTGTGGAAGGTGTGAATCACCCGCCCGTCGATGGCCCGAATGGTGTCCTCAACAAACCCACATTCGTTGAGGGTGTCCGTATGAATGGCCACCTGAAGATCAAATCGGTCCGCGGAACTCAATGCGGCGTTGATGGACCCATGAGTTGCTCCCCAGTCTTCGTGGATCTTGAAGCCAACCACACCCGCGCGGACCTGCTCCTCGAGGGGAGCCGGATCGGCGGTATGCCCCTTGCCCAGCAGCCCGAAATTCATGGGGTACCCATCCAGAGCTTGGAACATGCGCTCGATGTGCCATGCCCCGGGGGTGACGGTCGTGGCCTTGGAGCCTTCCGCGGGTCCCGTACCACCACCGATCATGGTGGTGACGCCACTGGCCAGAGCCGTACCCACCTGATCGGAGCCGATGAAGTGGATGTGTGTGTCCACTCCCCCCGCAGTCAGAATCTTGTGCTCGCCGGCGATCACCTCCGTTGCGGCACCGATCAGGATGTTCACGTTGTCCATGGTGTCCGGGTTGCCTGCCTTGCCGATCGCACAGATTCGGCCGTCCACGATCCCCACGTCCGCTTTGTAGATCCCGGAGTGGTCGATGATCAACGCGCTGGTGATGACAGTGTCCACCACACCGTCGCCCCTGGTCAGACGGCCATTGTGGCCCATGCCGTCACGGATGACCTTACCGCCACCGAACACGACCTCATCTCCGGCAGCGGTCAGATCCTGGTTCGTCAAGTCGCGTTCTATCTCCGCGAATAGCTCCGTGTCGGCCAGCCGCACCCGATCGCCGACGGTGGGCCCGTAAAGGGACGTGTACTCGGCCCGAGTCAGCTCACGCGCCACGATCTTCTCCGTTCCATCCGACGACAACGACCTCGCCCGTCCCCGCAAAGCTCACCAACCGCACGGTCTTGCGGTCCCCGGGTTCGAAACGGACGGCCGTTCCCGCCGGCACATCGAGCCGATAGCCGTCCGTGGCATCGCGGTCAAATTCAAGCCCCGGGTTGGCCTGGGCGAACGGAAAGTGGGAGCCCACCTGCACCGGACGGTCTCCGCGGTTGACCACCTCAACTTCCACTGTGGAGCGGTCCGGATTGATGGTCACCGGGGAGTCCCGCAAGACGTATTCGCCGGGTCTCACCCTCGGTCCGCCTGGGGCCGTGGCCCCCGGGCCTGAGCGGATGGGATCGTGAACCGTGACCAGTTTGGTGCCGTCCGGGAAGGTCGCTTCCACCTGCACCGACTGGATCATTTCTGGAACACCGTCCATGACTTGCTCCGTGGAGAGAATCGTGGCGCCCCAGGACATCAGATCGGCCACAGTCCGCCCGTCCCGGGCAGCCTCCAGGAGCTCCGCAGTGATCAGAGCCACGGCCTCCGGGTGGTTCAGCCTGAGACCACGGTCCAGACGACGCCGCGCCACCTCACCAGCGGTGACGATCAGCAGCTTCTCTTGTTCCCGGGGTGTCAACTGCATGTGCCGAACGTTAGCGGCGCCACGTTACAGCCCTGTGACACGCTGATCCTGCCCGTGTCTACACGGCGAGTGCCTCCCTGGCGGCGTCGACCGCGGCTTCGTCAGCCCGGCCGGCCCGAACCACCCGCCCGGTCGCCAGGACGGCGTATTCGTCAGCGGCGTTCAGGGCAAAACCCACCTTCTGCTCGGCCAGTAGCACCTGGGTACCGGAGCGGGAGGCGAGGCCCACGATCTTCTCCTCGATTTCCTGCACCACCGACGGCTGGATGCCTTCGGACGGTTCATCCAGCACCAGCAGCCGAGGCCCGGTCAGCAGCGCACGGGCAATTGAGAGTTGCTGGCGCTGGCCCCCTGAGAGCAGACCTGCCCGACGTTCCATCAACTCCTCCAGTGCGGGGAAGAGAGCAAGGACCTCATCAAGGCGACCGCGGCCGCCGGGATGAGCTTCGGCCACCACCAGCAAATTCTCACGGGTGGTCAGAGTGCCAAATGATTGTTGTCCTTGCGGCACCCAGGCCAAACCTCTGCGCACTCTCTGGTGTGCGGACAGGCGGGTGATGTCCTCACCATCCCAGGTGATCCTCCCGGAGCGGGCTGGAAGCAGCCCCATCACGGTCTTGAGAAGTGTGGTCTTCCCAGCACCGTTGTGTCCCAGCACGGTGGTCACTCCGTCGTCAGGAACCACAAGGTCCACACCGTGCAGGACTTCCGTGCGCCCATAACCTGATCGCAAGCTTTCGAGTTTGAACATCAGTTCTTCGCCCCTTCAGGTGCACTGTCCGCGGTCACCGCATCGGGATCCAGGCCCACCAACTGTGCATCCACCCGTGCTTCTTCGAGGCTCTTGGTACCGGCAGCCCCAAGGTAAATCTCCTGGACCAGAGGACTGGCCTGGACCTCGGCTACCGTTCCTTCGGCAACGATTTTCCCCGCGGCCATCACGGTCACGGACTGGGCGTACTTGCGCAGGAACTCCATGTCGTGCTCCACCACGATCACCACGTGCCGTTCGGCCAATGCAGCCAGTAGGTCCCCCGTGGCATCGCGTTCATCCTGGCTCATGCCTGCCACGGGTTCGTCCAACAGCAGCACGGTGGCGTCCTGGACGATCAACATGCCGATCTCCAGCCACTGCTTCTGCCCGTGGGACAGTACCCCTGCCTTTGTCTCCTGGTGATCCGTGAGCCCGATGGCCTCCAGAACCTCCTGGATCCGCGGGGACACGCCACGACGGCTGCGCACCATGTCCCGCATACGTCGCCGCAGCCCGGCTGCAATGTCCAGGTTCTGCACCACCGTCAGGTCCTCGAACACGCTGGCGGTCTGGAAAGTTCGGCCGACCCCGTAACGCACGATCTTGTGAGTTTTGCGCCCCACCAGCTCGTGGCCGTTGTGATTGATGGAACCCTGCGCCGGAGCCAAGGCGGTGACAGCATCGATGGTCGTGGTCTTGCCGGCGCCGTTCGGCCCGATGAGGAACCGCAGATCCCCTTGGTCCACGCGCAGGTCCACGCCGTCCACGGCCACGAACCTGTCGAACACCACGCGCAGGTTCCGAATTTCCAAGTAACTGGGCCGGTGGTCGCGGTTCATCGTGTTACCTCCATTTCGATGGTTTCCGATGTCTTCCGGCGGCGCAGAAATCCGGTGACGGACGCCAAACCACCGGGCAGGAAACCTATGACCAGGATGAACAGGAGACCTTGGAAGTAGACCCAGAACGACGGGAAGACAGACGCCAACTGGGTTCCGGCAAAGGACACCGCGATGGAACCCAGGACGGGGCCCAACCACGTGGCCCGACCTCCGATGGCCACGCCGATCAGGAACGCGATGGAGGGGACCACCCCGATGTCGGCCGGTGAAATGATGCCAACCACGGGTACGAACAGAGCTCCGCCGATAGCTGCGAACAGGGCGGCGATCATGTAGGCGACGGTCTTGACCAGGGCCGGGTCATAGCCCAGGAAGCGGACGCGCTCCTCCTGGTCACGGACCGCTACCAGCAGTTCACCGAATCGGGAGCGGTACAACTGCCAGGTTACTGCGAGCATGGTCAGCAGAACGGCGGCCACAACGAGGAACAGGATCGTGCGGTTGGTGGAATCGGAGAGGTCCCAGCCAAACAACGAGTGGAAGTTGGACAGGCCGTTGGAGCCGTTGGTCAGCACCGGTTGGCCGATGATCAGAACGGCGAAAGCCGCGGCCAGCGCCTGGGACAGGATCGCAAAGTACGCGCCCTTGACCCGTCGAGAGAAAATGGCCCAGCCCAGCAACCCGGCCACCCCCGTGGGCACCAACACCACTGCGGCCACCGCGACCACAGGGTGCTGCACTATGCCCCACAGTTCAGGCAGGCGATCCACACCGTTCTGGCGCATGAAGGTGGGGATGGATTCACCCTCCAGCGTCGTGTCCGCCAGGGTCATGTGCATGGCCATGATGTAGGCACCCAGACCGAAGTAGACGCCCTGGCCCATCGCCAGCATGCCGCCGCGGCCCCAGACGAGGCCGATTCCCACCGCCACCATGGCCATGCACAGGTAGCGACCGAGCAGGTCCAACCCGAACCCGCTCAGGGTCATCGGGGCAACCACCAGGAGCAGGATCGCGCCGACTCCCAGGCCCAGCAGGGCCCCCCGAGGTCCGGTGGTCCACACCCCCGCACCCTCCGTCACCGCAGGTAAGGTGCGGGTCCCGGCGGGTGTGGGCGTCGTCGATGTTGACGGAGTTGATGGTGCTGCGGCGCTCATGCCAACCCCCTGGTGCGCGTGGCCACGATGCCCTGCGGGCGGATCTGAAGGAAGGCAACCACAATCACCAGGACAATCACCTTGGCGATTGAGGCGGTGGTGCCGAACTCGAAGAACACCTGCAACAGGCCGAGGCCCGCGGCGGCGATCACGGCGCCGCGGATCTGTCCGATGCCTCCGGCCACCACCACCAGAAAGGCATCGACGATATAGGTGGTACCCAGTGTGGGGCTGGTAGAGCCGATCAACGTGATGGCCACCCCAGCCACGCCCGCCAGCCCGGAGCCCACGAAAAAGGTCAGGGCATCGGTACGGCGCGAGGAGATGCCTGAGGCCTCGGCGAGATCACGGGACTGTACGACGGCACGGGTCCTGCGCCCCAGGGACGACTTGTTCATCACCAGGGACAGGCCTGCCACCACTAACACGGTCAAGACCAGAATGAAGACCCGCGCCGCCGGAACCGGGGTCCCCATGATCGTCACGGGACCGGACAGCAGCTCGGGCAGCCTCACGTCCACGGACGGGGCACCGAAGATGTCCCGGGCCAGCTGCTGCAGGATCAGACTGACGCCGAAAGTCACCAGAAGTGTGTCCAGTGGACGGTGATACATGTGGCGCAACAGCGCGATCTCCAGGATGAGCCCCAAGGCGCCGCCCACTAGGAAAGCCACGGGGATACTGGCCAATAGCGACCACCCGGCACTACCAAGAATCTGTTGGACCGTGAAAGCTGTGTATGCCCCAGCCATGATGAATTCACCGTGAGCCATGTTGATCACGCCCATTTGACCGAAAGTCAAAGACAACCCTACCGCTGCCAGCAGCAGGACCGAGCCCAAGCTCAAACCCGCAAAGAGCTGGCTGATCAGAATCTCCATGAGACCCCCCTTCTCGAAATGTTGTGGTGCTCGATTGATATACGGAAGATTCAGGCTCCGTTGATGGAACCTGCCCAGGAATAGGTGTCCAGGAACGGATCCGGTGCCACGGGCTCCGGTGCCTGCCACACTGTGTCGATCAGCCCGTCCTCGCGGATCCGGCCGATGCGAGGAGTCTTGGAAATGTGCTGGTTCTCGCCGTCCACGCTCACCTGCCCCTCTGGGGCGTCGAACTCACTCCCGCCTGTGTCCGCGGCTTCCTGCACGGCGGCGACATCGAAGGAACCCGCTTCTTCCACCATGTCCTTCCACAGGTAAACCGAGGTATAGGCGGCTTCCATGGGATCGGACGTGACCTGGTCTTGGCCGTAGCGGTCCTTGAAGTTGGTGACGAACTCCTGGTTGTCGGGGCTGTCCACGGTCTGGTAGTAGTCCCAGGCCACGTACTGGCCTTCCAGGTTGTCCACGCCGATCCCCGGCACTTCCTCCTCGGCGATGGACACGGACATCACAGGCAGGGACTGGGCGTCCAAGCCCACCGCGTTGTACTGACGGAAGAAGGCCACATTGGAATCACCGTTGAGCGTGTTGAACACCGCATCCGCATCGGACGCCATGGCCTTGTTGACGATCGTGGAGAACTCGGTGGAGCCCAGGGGTACGTACTCCTCCCCCACGACCTCCATGTCATGCGCTTCGGCATATGCGTTGATGATCCGGTTCGCCGTCCGTGGAAAGACGTAATCGGAACCCACCAGGAAAATCTTCTTGTGCCCCTGTTCCCTCATCCAGTCCAGAGCCGGGATGATCTGCTGGTTGGTGGTTGCCCCCGTATAGAAGATGTTGGGAGATGCTTCCAGACCTTCGTACTGGACCGGATAGAACAGCAGGGAGTTCTGGGCCTCGAACACGGGGAGCATGGCCTTGCGGGAGGCCGAGGTCCAACCACCGAAGGTGGCAGCCACGCAGTCCTGACGGATCAGTTTGCTCGCCCGTTCAGCAAAGATCGTGGGTTCGCTGGCACCGTCCTCCGTGACCGGTTCAATCTGTTTGCCCAAAACACCACCGTCGGCGTTGATTTCGTCGATCGCCATGTTGAGGGATCGATTAACGGTGGTTTCGCTGACAGCCATGGTCCCGGACAAGGAATTGAGCAGACCCACTTTGACGGTGTCACCTTCGGTGTCGACACAAGACTCTGGTGAAATCTGTTGGGCTGCCGCTTCAGCCTCAGGGTCGTAACGCTCACCGCATCCTGTCAGGACCAAAACTGCAATCAACGGGAGAACGGCACTCAGGGTGGCGCGCGGGGACACGGCGGCTCCTCTGTACAGGCGGGAGGGCCCGCTGCGGTCAAGGCAGACCTGACATTAGAGAGGCCGTGTTTCCTGGGCTTTGCGCTTTATTTCTGATGTGTGCAGAGTTCGTTGCAGGAATGTGTCCTAATGCAGCCCACCCTGGGCTGACCCGCTGTAACAGTGGCGAAATTCCTCTTTCGTCCATTCCGATTTCCGTGAACACGGTGGCCGGGGTGCCCTTCTCAAGCAGTGAGCTGCAACAACCTCCGCGCCGCCTTTGCAGCCTGCCCGGAGCCTCTGAACCCTTCGAGCCAGACGCGCAACACCGGATCCTGCACGCCGCACTCGGCACGGATGCAACCGTCCAGAAGCAGATTCATGAGCCCACCTAGACGATGCGTGTCACGTTCCAGCCTGGGCAGCAGATACGTCAGGACGGATGTCACCGGTCAGACTGCCCTCAGCACTGTTCTGCGCGGCCTCGGTCAAGGCACCTATCCAACGCGTGATCTTGACTTTGGCCACAACCTGCGAGAATCCAGCCCCCATGCCCAGTGCGCTGATTCGTCTCCCGACAACGTCAACCATGATCTCGGCTGGCACAGTCCGCGCTTGCGGTGACGTTGCCGACATCCCGAGCGCCAGAAACTTGGCTGCCTCAAGGCTCCACGCTCCCGGATGGGAACCCAGAATCCGCAACAGGTCGAGGTCCTGCGTCTTCCTGTAACCCGGGTTCTCTTCATCAATGACGTAGACGGCACCTGTCCACCGGCCACAGGGGTTGGCTTCCAGAATCAAGAGGTCCTGGTGCAGCTCGTCCAAAGCAGCGCCACGTCGGATGGACTCCGGCAGCGCACCCAGGAACGACGGCACAGGATTCTCTGAGTTCCGGGACATGCGCGACCTCCAAATCGATCGAAACATCAGTCGTATGCCGTGTCCCGAGGAGACACCTTGTCACACGTTGATTGGTTGCATTGCAGCCCGTCGCGTGCCGATTCCATTGAGGTCGGCCAGGTTTAATCCGGCCGCATCATCCCGTCGGTGTCTCCACGCTCTTCGAGATCGGCAAGTGGATCAGCGTGGGGCCTTCTGCTTCCAGGGCTTCCAGGACGCGGGTGGCGAGGTCGTCGGTGGTGGCCGAAACGCCACAGGCCCCGAAAGCCTTCGCCAGCGCAACCCAGTCCGGCTGCCGCAGGTCGACCGCCAGAGGATCAATCTGACGGTCTTCCATATTGGCCCTAATTTCTCCATAGCCGCCGTTGTCCACGCACACGATGGGAAGGGTCAGTCCGAGTTCCACCGCGGTCATGAGCTCCTGAATGGAGAACATCAACGCCCCGTCGCCAACCAGAGACACGACGGGACGTTCCGGTGCTGCGAGCTTTGCCCCGATCGAGGCGGGCAGCCCATAGCCAAGTGTGGCGTATGTCCCCATGTAAAGCAGTGATTTGGGTAACTGCGCGCGGAAAAATGTGGTGGACCCCATGTACGTGACCTGGGACGAGTCCCCACCGATGATGGTGTCGTCCGGGACGGCGTTCATGATGGCTTCGTTGAGTTCAGCCAGCTCCGGCGCCCTCTGTCGGCCTTCCGCGTCCAGGCGAACGAAGACCTCGGACAGGTCCCGCGGTTCCCGTGGTGCCACGTCCCCAAGAGCCTCGATCAGCTGCGGAACGACGGCGGCCGAGTTGCCCGGCAGCTCGATCTCCGGGTCCACGTTGCACAGCATCTGATCCCGCATGATGTCCACGCGGATGATCGGGCCCGCGGGAGTGATGTCTCCACCCCAGAGCTCCGCGGCACCGACCTTGGACCCGATCACCAGCAGAGCATCCGACGCGCGTAGGAACTCGTGCGCGGTCGTGAGCCGCAGATCCGCGCCCAGGGACAACCGATGGCGTTCGGGGATCGCTCCCTTTCCGTTGGTGGTGGTGATGACCGGCGCTTCGAGTTTGACGGCCAATTCCAGCAGGTGTTCACCGGCGGCCAGGGACCCGCCACCGGCCAGGATCACCGGCCGTTCGGCCTCGGTGAGCACGTGCGCAGCCCGTACGACGTCGTCGACGGGCGCGGGTTGCGGGGCGCCCAACGGTCGGGGCGCGACCTGGCGGTCCGTGTACTCGAGCTCCGCTTCCAGGATGTCCAGCGGGATCTCGATGTGTACGGGTCGGGGACGGGAATGGGTGAAGTCCCGCATGGCGTCGTGGATCATCGTGATCGCCTCGGACCCGTTGGTCACCCTCCGCGAGCGCCCGACGATGGAGTTGACCGCACCCGACGGGTCTTTGGTCTCGTGCAGGTCGCCGATGTCGCGGAAGTCCTGTCCAAGTGGCCGCCCCGGAGAGAGCAGAATCATGGGTCGGGACTCCGCGTACGCCGTCGCCGCACCGGACAGAGAGTTGAGCAGCCCAGGACCCGACGTCGTGATCACCACCCCCGGAAGGCCGGAGATCAAGGACCATCCGTCCGCGCCGTACGCCGCCCCCTGTTCGTGCCGTGGCGTGATCGCGCGGATGCCAAGGTCACGCATGGGCCGGTAGAACTCGAGCGAATGGGTTCCCGGAATTCCGAACACCGTGTCGATCCCGTACCCGCGCAGGGCCTCCAAGACAGCCCGGCCGGTGGTGCGGTGCGCGGTCATGCTGTTGCCCCTTCGGATTCGTGGCCCGGATGCACCGACCGCACCGATTCGTGTCGACCACACCGGGTGTACGCGGTGTGCTCGCAACAGGCGGTGCGGTCGGCGGCACGGACAGCCAGGCTCATGGATCAGGCTTGGGCGGCGGTGGCCGGGTGTTCGCCGGCGTCCTCGGCTTCGGCCTCCGGCCCCGCGATGAACAGCAGCCGCTTGTTCACGAACTCGTCCATTCCCAGCGGGCCCAGTTCACGGCCGTAGCCGGAACGCTTGACACCCCCGAAGGGCATCTCCGCGGTCTCCGCCGACGGCGCGTTGACAGCGCTCATGCCCACCTCCAGCAGCTGCGCGATCGCCTCCGCTCGTTTGGGGTCGGTGCTGTGTACGGAACCTCCGAGCCCGAACGGGGTGTCGTTGGCCAACGCGAGGGCCTCCTCGTCCGACTCGACGCGGTAGACCACGATGACTGGTCCGAACAGTTCCTCCTTGTATGCCTGGGTCCCCTCGGCGACATCCGTCAGCACGGCCGGGCTGAAGAAGGCCTCCGGGCCGGAGGACAGCTCACCGCCGACGTGCAGGGTCGCGCCTTCCTCCACTGCCGTCTTGACCTGCTGATCCAACTTCTCCGCGGCAGCACGCGAGGACATCGGACCGTAGGTCTTCGGACGCTCGGCGGCAGGATCGGCCGGTTCGAGCTCCGAGGTCAGGCGGACCATTTCGGCCACGAAATCGTCATAGATTTCCCCGGAGACGATGATCCGCTTGTTGGAATTACACGCCTGCCCGGTGTTCTCGATCCGGGTGTCGAAGGCCAGCTGGGCGGACTCGGCCACGTTGTCGGTGTCCAGGACGACGAACGGGTCCGACCCACCCAGCTCCAGGACCACCTTCTTGAGGTTGCGCCCGGCGATTTCGGCCACCTTGGCACCGGCCCGCTCGGACCCGGTCAGAGACACACCTTGGATCCGCGGGTCACCGATGACCCTCTCGATCTGGTCATGACTGGCGAAGATGTTCTGATACACGCCTTCCGGCACGCCCGCTTCCCGCATGATGTCCTGGATGGCCAGAGCACACTGCGGAACGCTCTCGGCGTGCTTGAGCAGGATGACATTGCCGAGCATCAAGTTGGGGGCCGCGAACCGGGCCACCTGGTAGAACGGGTAATTCCACGGCATGATCCCCAGCAGGGCGCCGATCGGCCGAGACTGGATCACCGCCTTGCCCTCGATCGTCGACTTGATCGGCTGGTCGGCGGCCAGCGCGGGCCCCTGATCGGCGTAGTAACCGAAAATGTCCGCGCAGAACTCCGCCTCCCCGCGGGACTCGGCCAACGGCTTTCCCATCTCCTGGGTCGCAATGGCGGCCAGGTCGTCGGCCCGGTTCTTGAACAGTTCGGCCACGTGGGTGACGATCTCGGCCCTATCCTCGATCGGCATGGCCCGCCACGCGGCGAACCCTGCCTCGGCCTTCACCAGAGCCTCTTCGAGCTGCTCGTCGGTGACGGTGTCGTACTCGGCCGTGGTCTGGCCCGAGGCCGGGTTCACGGTCTTGTACTGCGTTCCGTTGCTCATCGTCGTCGCTCCTTTGCGTCGTCGTTCACGTGCTTGCCATGCTTCTAGTTGACTTCTTTGGCCGCAAGGCGTCTGTCCCACGCCTCCAGCACGGCGTCGTCAGTACGGCCGCTGGCAAGGGACACGACGACGTACACGACGGCCGAGACCCCCAACCCGATGTAGATCGGCGCGTTGGCCATGACCCCGAAGGCGAACATCCCGATGACCACACCCACGGATCCGGCGACCATCGACCACGCGGCTCCCAAGGCGTTGCCCCGCCGCCACACGAGTCCACCCAGGATCGCAACCAGCAGGCCACCCACCAAGATGTCGTAGGCGATGGTCAACGCCGTGACCACGTCGCTGACCAGGATCGATGCCAGCGTGACCAGCACGCCGAAAACCAGGAGATAGGCGCGGTCGCCGCGCAGCGACGGTCGGGACTCGTCACCGCTGCCGATCAAGGTCTTGATCAGCGGCACCACGTCCACCCGTGCCACGGTGGCCGACGCGATGAGCGCTCCGGAGGCGGTGGACATCATGGCGGCGACACCGGCGGCCAGGACCACACCGCCCAGCCCGGCCGGAACGTGCTCTTGGGCCATCATCGCGAACGCGTCGTCGGGACTCTCCAGCACGGGGAGAACAGCTGCGGCAGCTGTTCCGATCAGCGCCCCGGCCACGCCGTAGAGGGCGACGTACACGGCTGCGCTCAACCCACCCCAGCGGGCCACCCCGGGTGATCTGGCGGTGAACACCCGCTGCCAGATGTCCTGACCGATCAACATCCCGAAGCCATAGACCACGAACATCGTGGCGATCGACTGCAGCCCCATGGAATCCACGGCGAAGAACGTGGCGTCCAGTCTTTCAGTCAGCCCGGACCACCCACCGGCCGCGCTCAGGGAGAAGGGGAGCAGGCTCAAGAAGATCCCCACGGTCATGAACAGGAACTGCATCATGTCCGTCAGCGTGATGGACCACATCCCGCCCAGGACCGAGTAGGACACGACGATCAAGCCACCCAGCAGAATCGCACCGGTGCGGTCGATGGGGAACAGGACGGAGAAGATCGAGGCATACGCGGAGGTCGAGGTCACCGCGAGCATCAGCGTGTAGGCGAGCATCACGACGGACGAAACCCTCGAGGCGATGCCCTCCCCGTAGCGCAAACCGAGCATCTGGGAGACCGTGTAGATCCTGAGCCTGGTGAGTCGGCCGGCAAACACCACGCTGAGGATCAACAAGCCGATGGCGATGGCCAACACCAGCCACATTCCAGAGATGCCGTAGGTGTAGCCGAGTCCGATGCCGCCGACGGTCGACGCCCCACCCAGCACCACGGCCGACATGGTCCCCGTGTAGAAGAAGGGCCCCAACCGACGACCAGCCACGCGGTAGTCCTCGGTGGTCGACGCGCGGCGAGCAGCCCAGAGTCCTATGGCCACCATTGCGACCAGGTAGAGCACGATGATTGCGACGTTCATTGGGGACTCCCCCTCTTCCTTGCGGGTGCTCATCGAGCGGGCCGTCCCGCCAGTTGTCTGTAGCGAAACAAGAGTTTCGTATTAGTGTAATAACAGATGTGACCCATGACATAGAGATCCAGTCGGTTCGGTTCATCATCCGACGTCCGGCCGCAGGTCACAGAGGAGGTCGACTCGTGAAATCTCTGCCGGTGCACAGCGGTTCCGGGGACCCGAGGATCGGGGCGCGGCTGCGCAATCTCCGCCGTCGCAATCACATGACCGTGGAGCAGCTGGCCGCCGGGGCCGACTTGTCCAAAGGCTTCGTCTCGAGGGTCGAACGGGATCTGACCTCACCGTCCGTGGACGCCCTGGTGCGTCTGTGCCGGGTCCTACGGGTGGAGGTCGGTGACGTCTTCACGGCGGAGTCCGACGTCGACGTCGTGCGGTTGGCGGAGGCGCCCTTGGTGCGGCTGGGTGGGGAGGGCATCCGGGAGCAGCTGGTCACGCCGTCGGGTAATCGCAGCCTGCAACTCATCCGCGCGACCATTGCCCCGGGCGGGCGCAGCGAGGACGAGCTGTACAGCATGGACTGCCGGCACGAGGCCCTGCACGTGATCGCGGGCAGGTTCAGCCTGATCACCCCGGATCGGCGATTCGAACTGGAAGCGGGCGACACCGTGAGCTTCCCCGGGTCCGAACCTCACGGATGGGTCAACCCCGGAGAGACGGAGGCCGTGGTCCTGTGGGCCATGGCCACGTGAGAACAACCGACACCGCCCATGGAGCACAGCAGCCAGGCATGGAACTCAGCAGTCACGCGAGCAGGAGCAGGAAGATGAGCACGGACAAGATGAGCACGGACAAGATGAGCACGGACAAGCAGTCACGGACACAGCCCGAACGCGTCATGGCGACCGGCCCGGACGGACGCCAACTCGTCGGCCCCGTCAACGCCGCCAAGACCCCCCGGTGGGCGGGGTTGGGAACATTCGCCCGGCTCCCGCGGATCGACGAGGTGGAGCACGCGGACATCGCCGTCGTGGGTATTCCGTTCGACGCGGGGGTTTCGTACCGCTCGGGTGCTCGATTCGGGCCGAATCACGTCCGAGAGTCCTCGCGACTGCTTCGTCCCTTCAACCCTGCCCAGAGCGCCTCCCCGTTCGCGTTGTGCCAGGTCGCGGACGCGGGGGACCTGGTGGCCAACCCGTTCGACATTTCCGAAGCCATCGACGCCATTGCCACCGGCGCCTCCGAACTCATGGACGTGGGCACCAAGCTGGTCAGCATCGGTGGGGACCACACCATCGCCCTCCCCCTGCTGCGCGCGGCCCACAAGGCCCACGGGCCCGTGGCTCTGCTCCACTTCGACGCGCACCTGGACACCTGGGACACCTACTTCGGCGCCGAATACACCCACGGCACCCCGTTCCGCCGGGCACACGAAGAAGGCCTGATCGACCCCGACGCCGTCATGCACGTGGGCACCCGTGGCCCGCTCTACGGCACCCAGGACCTCGACGACGACGAACGGTTCGGCTTCGGCATCGTGTCCTCCGCTGACGTTATGCGCCGCGGAGTGGATTCCGTGGTGGCAGTCCTCCGCGACAAGGTGGGTGACCGACCGTTGTACGTCTCCCTGGACATCGACGTCCTCGACCCGGCACACGCGCCCGGCACGGGGACCCCGGAGGCCGGGGGCATGACCAGCCGGGAAACGCTGGAGATCCTGCGCGGGCTGCGCGGCCTCAACATCGTCGGCTGCGACGTCGTGGAAGTCTCCCCCGCCTACGATCACGCGGAATTGACGGGTATCGCCGCCGCGCACGTGGTGTACGAGATGCTGACCCTGCTGGCTCTGGGCCCCGGTGCGGCACCGGGCTCACCGGCTTACGGGATCTCGGAGACCACGTACGGGGAGTCGGCGGAGCAGGACGAACCCGGTGGCCGGGTATGACCGCCTTCGCCAAGCGGGCCGAAGAGTTCCGCCCGTCGCCCGTTCGCGCGGTATTCGAGACGGCCATGGACCCGTCCGTCGTGTCTCTGGCCGGCGGAAACCCTGACCTCTCACTACTGCCGGGAGGGACGATCGGAACATTGGCCGCCACCCTGCTGGCGGACCGAGGCCCTGAAGTCCTGCAGTACGGATCCGGCGCAGGCACGGAGGCGTTCCGCGCGCTCGTCGTGAATCTCATGAGAAGCCGCGGATCACAGGTCACCGAGGACCAGGTGCAGCCACTGGCGGGTTCCCAGGCCGGGCTGGACCTCGTGACCAAGCTGTACTGCAACCCCGGCGACGTGGTGCTCGCGGAAGGTCCGACGTACGTGGGCGCGCTGGGCGTGTTCGGCAGTTACGAGGTCGAGGTTCGTCACGTGGACATCGACGGTGAGGGTCTGAATCCCGACGACGTCGCGGCCGCCCTGGACACCTTGGCGCGCGAGGGACGACGTGTCCCGTTCCTCTACACCGTGCCGACGTTCCAGAACCCCACCGGAGTGAGCCTGTCCACCGAGCGACGCCGCGCGCTGGTGGAGGTCTGCGCCGCGCGGGACGTGATGATCCTGGAGGACGATCCCTACGGTCTGCTTGCCTTCGACCGCGGCGCGGATCCCGCGCCCACTTTGCACTCGCTGGCCCCGGACCATGTGATCCACCTGGGCAGCGCGTCCAAGATCTTCTCCCCCGGTCTGCGTGTGGGGTGGGCGGTGGCACCCAGGCCAGTCCGTGCGCGGATGCAGATTGCAGCCGAAGCGGTGCTGATCCACCCGTCGATGCTCTCCCAGGAGTTGGCGGTCGCCTGGCTGGGCTCACCCGAATGGCCCGACGTCCTGGATCGCACCGTCGCGCTGTACGCCGAACGAGCCGCTGCGGTCACAGGCGCACTGGCCGAGCACCTGGGTGACCGCGCCGAATGGACCGATCCAACCGGTGGTTTCTTCACCTGGGTTCGCATGCCGGGAGCGGGCCTGACGGACGTGCTGGGACGAGGTATCCGGGAAGGTGTGGTCATCGTCCCGGGAGCGGCGTGCTACGCCGACGGTCGATCCTCCGACGCCGTACGAGTTGCTTTCTCCGGCGTGACACCCGACCGGGCCAAGGAAGGCATTCGCCGCCTGGCCTCGGCTGTTCGGCCTGCCTGAACCATCCACATCGGTGTCACGGGCCACTGCATGCCTAGAGGCTCCCGTGTCAGACCTCCACGTCCCACAGATGGTGCTCGGCCTCGTGAACCTTGAACTGGCACAGCGACCCCAGGGTGAAGCTCACGCCGTCACCCCGGTGGCCCGGACGTTGCCAGTCGTCGGCGCCCACTGCCTTGAGTTCAGCCACCGCACGTTGCGTGGCCTCAGCAATCTCCCGGGACACGACGAGCGGATCCGAGGCCCAGGTGCGCTGCTCGACGGCAGCGGCGTCGCCGTCGTAGTTCGCGAACTCCGGGTCATCCTCCGAAAGAATCGCCTCGACGCGATCCGCCAGCAACTGCAGCAGATCACGGACGTGACAGGCGTATTCCACGGGTGACCAAACGAGCGGATCGGGGCGCATTGAGACGTCGTCGCCCTCCAGGACGCCCTCCCAGCGCAGGGCAGCATCGCTCAGACGCGCAGCGGTCTCTCGCGGCTCGAAGGGCTGCCAACCGCACTGTTCACACCCCTTGTCCAACACGGCAACCCAGTTCTTGGTGTCGGCGGGCACGGGCTGGGGTTCTTGGGTCTCTGACATGACTGCCTCCTCCGTGCTGGTGGTTTCTCACCACGCTATGCGTGCCGTTGCCGGTGCGCACGACGCACGAACTCCGAGTGCAACGTGAGGTCATGCGTGAGCTCGGGATGGAAGGACATGCCGATCACCTGATCGGTGGCCACCGCGACGACGGCGCCCGCCCCCTGCGGAGAGCTCCCGCGACGTGCGATCACCCGGACATCGCCACCCACGGCCGTCACCTCCGGGGCCCGGATGAAGGCGGCATCGACCTTACCGAAGGCGGTGCTGACCTCTTCCCTGGACGAATCGACCTGCCGTCCGAACGCGTTGCGCCGGACGGTGACGGGGAGAACTCCCAACGACGTCTGACCGGGCGCGGGGTCCTCGATGCGTTCGGCCAGCAGGATCAGCCCGGCGCACGTGGCCAGGACTGGCACCCCGGAGGTGATCAGTTCCGCGAGCGGGTCCCGCATCCTGAAGCGCCTGAGCAGTCGGTCCATCGTGGAGGACTCACCCCCGGGAAGAACCACGCCGTGCCATGGGCCAGAAGACAGTGCCGCCGCAGACCGCACGGGTACTGGTTCGGCACCCAGCTCACGCAACATCTCCACGTGTTCGGCGACACCGCCCTGCAGGGCCAGGACAGCTATGCGCGGCACCCCGGTGATGCCCGGGTTCACCACCCGCGTTCTGCCAGCCGGTGCGGCGCGGGGAGGTCCGCCACGTTGATGCCCACCATGGCGTCCCCCAGTCCACGGGAGGCTGCGGTCACAGCGGCCGGGTCGTCGTACTGCGCCGTGGCGGCCACGATCGCCTCGGCCCGCTGGGCGGGGTTGCCGGACTTGAAGATCCCGGAGCCCACGAACACCCCATCAGCCCCGAGCTGCATCATCATGGCCGCATCGGCCGGGGTTGCCACGCCACCCGCGGTGAACAGGACCACGGGGAGCTTTCCGGTCTCCGCGACCTCCCGGACGATCTCGTACGGGGCCTGCAACTCCTTGGCGGCCACGAACAGTTCGTCGGGGTTGGAGCGCAACGTGGCCTGCAGATCGGCGATCTGTTTCCGGATGGTTCGGATGTGCTTGGTGGCTTCCGAGACGTCGCCCGTTCCCGCCTCGCCCTTGGAGCGAATCATCGCCGCACCTTCGGCAAGCCGCCGCAGGGCTTCCCCGAGATTGGTCGCCCCGCACACGAACGGCACGGTGAAGGAGTGCTTGTCGATGTGGTTGACGTAGTCCGCGGGGCTGAGGACCTCGGACTCGTCGATGTAGTCCACTCCCAGCTCTTGCAGGATCTGGGCCTCCACGAAGTGCCCGATCCTCGCCTTAGCCATGACAGGAATGGACACGGCCTCGACGATCCCGTCGATCAGGTCGGGGTCGGACATGCGGGCCACCCCGCCCTGCGCTCGGATGTCCGCGGGGACCCGCTCCAATGCCATGACGGCGACGGCGCCCGCATCTTCCGCGATCTTGGCCTGCTCGGCCGTGACCACGTCCATGATCACCCCGCCCTTGAGCATCTCGGCCAGGCCGCGCTTGACGAGGGGAGATCCGGTGGTTGCTGTGGAATCAGTCATGACGATCATGCTCGCCCGGTGACTGGTTCAGCTCAAGATCCACTTGAGGCCTCCTTGAATGGACCAGTGAGCGGATTGCGACCACACTGGGAACATGACAGCGCGCGCAGCCACGGACGTGAGCCTGACCTTGGACCGCACCGACCACCGCTCGTTGCCGGTCCAGGTGGCCGACGCACTCCGCGCGCAGATCACCTCGGGTGTTCTGGCACCCGGAGAGTCGGTGCCGTCCACCCGTCACCTCTCCGAACGTCTCGGCATTTCCCGTGGCACGGTCGTCACCGCCTACGACCAGCTCCTGGGCGAGGGCTACCTGCAAGCCTCGCAAGGGCAACCGACCGTGGTGCACCCGGCACTGAACAAGATTCATCCCCGGTTCTCGGGGCAGCCGAAGTCAGCGGGAACACAAAACAGCTTTCGGAACACCGACGGCGCAACCGCCCTCACCGATACAGACACCCAGTCCCTCGTCGACCTGCGGCCCGGGCAACCCGATTCCAGCCGTGTGGCGGGGCCCGCCTGGCGAGCCGCCTGGCGTCACGCAGCAGCCCAACCCACGGACCTCTCCCCCGCACCGATCGGTCTTGATCTCTTGCGTGAGGCAGTAGCCGAACACCTGCGTTTGATGCGCGCGCTGCCGGTGCCGGCGTCGTCGCTGGTGGTCACGGCGGGTGCGCGGGAAGGACTGACCCTCCTGTTGGCGGCCACGGCACGACGCAACGGACGGGCCCAGTTGCGCGTGGGCCTGGAAGCTCCCGGGCACCCGGGGCTTCGGGAGGTGCCGAGCACGCACGGTCACACGGTGGTGCCCTGCCCAGTGGACCGGAACGGCCTACGAGTGGACCAGTTGCCCACGGGCCGCAATGCCCCCGACGTCCTGGTGGTCACCCCGAGCCATCAGTACCCTCTGGGAGGGTCGCTCACCCTGGAACGGCGACTCGAACTCCTGGACTGGGCACACCGCTGGGACGTCCTGCTGGTCGAGGACGATTTCGATTCAGAGTTGCGGTACGTCGGATCACCGCTGCCCACGTTGTCCGCCCTCGACGCCTTGGGTGAGCAGGTTGCGCTGCTTGGCACCTTTTCCACGCTGCTCACGCCGTCCTTGGCCACGGGGTACGTGACAGCACCGGAAAATTTGCTCCCGGCGGTGCGGCACATCCGTGAAACCCTCGGCGTCCCGGTGGCTGCGATCACCCAGTTCGCGCTCGCTCACCTTTTGTCCTCGGGGCAGGTCCGGCGGCACACTCAACGCATGCGCACCGAGTACCGACGACGCCGGGACGCTGTGCAGGCGGTGTTTTCGGAGGCCACGCACGCCCAACTTGTCCCGATGCACGGGGGTATCGACGCCGTGATTCACACGGATCGACCGGAACAGGACGTCATCGCGGCCTGCCGGGAACGCGGCTTGGTGGTCGGTGGCCAGTCCGAGTACTGGACCTGGGGCGACGGCAAGGTATCACCGACTGGGGATCGTGGACACGGGGTGGTTGTCGGGTTTGCCCGCCCGGACGACAGCGATTTTCAACGGGTATTGCCCGTCTTACTGGAGGTTTGTGATCGACCGGAGTGACACGGGAACAAGAAGCTGCCGGGCCTCGAACGGTTGCCGTGCCGGTCTGGGCCTGGAATCAACTTTTCGGTGACCACCCACGGCGGTTCTCACTCGCCAAGACGGGTGTACGCGCGATATTTTGCACTCTGACCGCACAACCGCAAATCGATGAACGGACAGCAACATCATGCAGGACCTGATGACCCATCGGTTGATTCTGCATCCCCTGACCGAGGCCGAAGCCACGGCCGTCATCCGCGCGGGCGTCCGCAGCCCCGGCTACCCGTCAGCGGCGAACATCGAAGCCGCCGCAGATTTCCTGACGATCCACCGCTTCCGGGGCAACCCTCACCCGTTCGGCACTTACGAAATCCGGCTGCGGGACTCGGGTCGACCCGTGGGCACCGCCGGGTTCAACCGACCCCTGGACGAGGACGGCATGACCACCATCCGGTACGAGGTCGCCGAATCGGCACAAGGCCTGGGTTACGCGACCGAAGCCGCCCGGGCCCTGCTCAAGATCGCCCACCTCAAGGGTGCCCGCATGATCCGCGGCAGCGCCCACCGGGACAACGTGGCTTCCCAGAAGGTCATGGAAGGCGCCGGCATGGTCTTCTCCTTCGCGGATGACCACGAACGGTTCTACTCCACGGATTGGGAGAACCAGTCGGAGGCCCCTTCCGCGGAGAGCCTCGGGTCTGCGACACCAGGCATCGGGACGGGGGCTGCCGTCAGCACTCGACCACGTTCACGCCAACGCTGACGGCCAGACCGCCGCGCGCGGTCTCCTTGTACTTCTCGGACATGTCGGCACCCGTCGCGCGCATGGTCTCGATCACCTGATCCAGGCTGACGTGCGTGGGCCCGTCCTCGAACAGGGCCATCCGCGCCGCGTTGACCGCCGTCACGGCAGCGATCGCGTTGCGTTCGATGCACGGCACCTGCACCAACCCGCCCACCGGGTCGCAGGTCAGTCCCAGGTGATGCTCCATGGCGATTTCCGCGGCGTTCTCCACCTGCTCGGGGGTCCCGCCCATGACCTGAGCCAGTCCCGCGGCGGCCATCGACGACGCCGACCCCACCTCACCCTGGCACCCCACCTCTGCACCCGAGATCGAGGCCTTCTCCTTGATGAGGGCTCCGATGGCACCGGCCGCCAGCAGGTAGTCCGCCACGATCTCGGCGCGCGGTCGCGCCTCGGGCCCGCGGGCCGCGGCGGTGTAGTGGGTGGCGTAGAACAGGACGGCCGGCACGATCCCCGCTGCCCCGTTGGTCGGCGCGGTGACGATCCGCCCGCCGGACGCGTTCTCCTCGTTGACCGTGAGCGCCACCAGGTTGACCCATTCGACCCAGTACTGGGAGTCGAAGGTGGTGTCCATGGCCTTGAGCCTGGCGTACCACTCCGGTGCCCGTCGTCGCACCGCAAGACCCCCGGGGAGGCAACCGGAACGGCGCAGGTTCGAGTTCTTGGACTCCTCCATCACCGCGGCGATTTCCGCCAGCCCGTCCAGCACTTCCCGCTCCGGACGCCGTGCACACTCGTTGGCCAGGGCGAGTTCGGCCACGGTCAGGTCGTTCTCCGCGCAGAGCCGCAAGAGGTCGGTGGCCTCTGAGTACGGGTACGGCACCGCGACGTCGTCGGAATCGGCCATGGGATCGGCCCCCTCCACCGGATCCACGACGACGAACCCGCCCCCGCAGGAATAGGCCGTACGTTCCCCGATCACCTCGCCGTCACCGTCGAAGGCCCTGAACCACATGCCGTTCGGGTGGTACGGCAGCAGCGTCAGCGGTCGCTGCACGATGTCGCCTTCGTGGAAGTCCAACCGGAGCGGTTCCGTGACGCCCTCCACCGCCGAGGCCAGCTGCAAGGGTTCACCCGCCTCCAACGCTTCGCGCCGCCGGTCGACGGTCTCAGGGGAGATCAGCTCCGGCCGGTACCCCTCGAGCCCCAGGAGCACAGCGGTGAACGTGCCGTGTCCCTTGCCCGTGAAGGACAGCGAACCGTAGAGGTCGACCCCCACCGTGGCCACGCGCTCCAGCAACCCGTCCCCGACCAGATCGGTGACGAAATCGGCTGCAGCGCGCATGGGGCCCACCGTGTGAGAGGAGGACGGCCCCACGCCGATGCTGAAGAGATCGAAGACACTGACGACCACCCGTTTCCGCCTGCCTCAGTCCTCGTCGTCCTGAGCCGCCGCGTACTCCTCGGGGGTGAGCAGCTCCCCTTCGGACTCCACCTCGACCGTGAACAGCCAGGCCTGGCCGTAGGGGTCGGAATTGAGCATCGCGGGGTCATCGACGACGGCGTCGTTGGCCTCGACCACGGTTCCGGTGACGGGTGAATAGATCTCGGAGACGGACTTGGTGGACTCGACCTCGCCGCAGACCTCCCCCGCGGTCACCGTGGTTCCGGCCTCCGGGAGGTCCACGTAGACGACGTCGCCCAGGGCGTCCACCGCGATCTGGGAGAGACCCACCTTGGCGGGCGTGGACGAGTCCACCCATTCGTGTTCGGCGGAGTAGCGGTAGTCCTTGTTGACCTTGTCAATGGCGCTCATCGTGGGTTCCTCTCGGTTCTGACCTGGGGTGATGGTGGGTGGATGGTGCGGATGGGGTGCGTCGGGTGGGCCCACCGGCGCCCGATGCGGCTCAGCGTGCTCGCTTGTAGAACGGGAGCTCGACCACGCGGAACGCCGTGGGCTTGCCGCGCAGATCGACCTCGAGCTCCGTCCCCGGTTCCGTGAGGTCCGGGGACACGAAGGCCAGGGCGATCGCGTGACCAAGGGTCGGGCTGGGCGCACCGGAGGTCACCTCACCCACGGGTTCACCGTTGTGGAGCACCGTGTACCCGGGGCGGGCAGCACGCTTGGTGTCATTGGCCAGGCCCACCAACTTGCGAGCCGGCCCGTTCTCCTTGATCTGCGCGAGCGCGTCCCGGCCCACGAACGCCTCCTTGGACTTCAGCGCCACGACCATGCCGAGTCCCGCGCTGTAGGGGTCGATCTGCTCGGAGAGTTCGTGCCCGTGCAGCGGCATCCCCGCCTCCAGGCGGAGCGAGTCGCGCGAGGCCAGACCGCAGGGGACCAGTCCGTGTGCCTGGCCAGCTGATTCCAGCACAGTCCACAGCCGCTCGGCGGCGCCGTCGTCGTCCTGGGCGTCCACGTAGATCTCGAAACCGTCCTCCCCCGTGTACCCGGTGCGGGCGAACTTGACCGGCAGCTCTCCGGAGGGGGTGTTCACCACGACGTCGACGATCGCGTAGTACCGCAGGGACGTGACGGCCTCCGTGCTCTCGGGAGCAACGACCTCCAACAGGATCGCCTCCGACGCGGGGCCTTGGACCGCGATCAGCGCGGTAGCGGCGGTACGGTCCTCGATCGTCACGTCGAAGACCTCACCGTCGAACCCCGTGGTCCGTTCACGCAGGGCGGCGAGCGCAGCGGGGGTGTTGGCCGCGTTGGGCACCACCAGGAAGTCGTCGGCCCCGAGTCGGTAGGTGATGAGGTCATCGATCACCCCGCCCTGTTCGTTGCACAGCAGTGAGTACTTGGCCTTGCCGACCTTGATCGCGGACAGTCGCCCGACCAGGGCGTGGTCCAGGAAGGCCCCGGCATCGGGACCGGTCACGGAGATCTCACCCATGTGGGAGAGGTCGAAGATGCCCGCGGATTCCCGGACCGCCTTGTGTTCGGCCACGTCCGACCCGTAACGCAAGGGCATCCACCAGCCGCCGAAATCGGTGAAGGAGGCACCCAGGCGTTCGTGGACCGCGGTGAGCGGGGTGGGCTTCGATTCCTCGGTGTTCATCACTCGGTCTCCTGGGCGGTCGTGGCGGTCGTGGTCGCGTCGGCGAAGGCCTCCGGGGGCGGGCAGGAGCACACCAGGTTGCGGTCACCGTGGGCGCCGTCGATGCGTCCGACGGGTGGGAAGTACTTGTCCACCCGCAGCGCCGACAGGGGGAACGCAGCCTGTTCGCGGCTGTAGGTCCGGTCCCATTCGTCAGCCACCAGGACGGCGGCCGTGTGCGGGGCGTTGCGGAGAACGGAGTCCTCCGCCGTGATCTTGCCCTGGGCGACCTCCTCGATCTCTGCCCGGATCGCGATCATGGTGTCCACGAACCGGTCGAGTTCGGCCAGGTCCTCGGACTCCGTGGGCTCCACCATCAGTGTGCCGCTCACGGGGAAGGACTCCGTGGGTGCGTGGAAGCCGTAGTCGATCAGACGCTTGGAGACGTCGGCCACCGCGATGCCCGAACGCGCCGTGAGCTTGCGGAAGTCCAGGATGCATTCGTGGGCCACCAGCCCGTCCTCCCCCGTGTAGAGCACCGGGAAGTGTTCGTTGAGCCGCTTGGCCAGGTAATTCGCGTTCAGCAGCGCCACCGACGACGCCCGGGTCAGGCCCTCCGCTCCCATCAGGGCCAGGTACGCCCAGGAGATCGGCAGCACGCCGGTGGAGCCCCAGCGGGTGCTCGTGACGGGGAGACCCTTGCCGAGAGACTCGGCGTCCTTCGGGGGTTCGGCGTCGTTCGTGGACCCACCCACCGTGGGGCGGCCGGGGTCCCCGGCCAGCGGGTCACCGGGCAGGAAGGGCACCAGGTGCTCGGCCACGGCCACCGGTCCGACGCCGGGTCCGCCGCCACCGTGCGGGATGCAGAAGGTCTTGTGCAGGTTCAGGTGGGAGACGTCCCCACCGAAGCGGCCCGGACGTGCGAGTCCCACCATGGCGTTGAGATTGGCCCCGTCCACGTAGACCTGGCCGCCCGCGGCGTGCACCGTGTCGCACACGGCCCTGACCTCGGACTCGAAGACCCCGTGGGTCGAGGGGTAGGTGATCATGATGGCGGCCACCCGACCCTCGTTCTCCGCGATGGCCTTGTCCAGGTCGGCACTGTCGATCGTGCCGTTCTCAGCGGTCTTGACCACCCGCACCCTGAGCCCGGCGAGCACTGCGGACGCCGCGTTGGTGCCGTGCGCGGAGGCGGGGATCAGGCAGATGTCACGCTGTTCGTCACCGCGGGAGATGTGCCAGCGGCGGATCGCCAGCAGGCCCGCCAACTCGCCCTGGGAACCGGCGTTGGGCTGGACGGAGACCTTCGCGTAGCCCGTGATCTCGGCCAGCCGCTCCTCCAGGTCCGTGACCAGGTACTGCCACCCCTGCATGCGTTTGGCCGGTGAGTACGGGTGGACGTCCGCGAACTCCGGCCAGGTGATCGCCGCCATCTCCACGGCAGCGTTGAGCTTCATGGTGCACGAGCCCAAGGGGATCATGGTGCGGTCCAGGGCCAGGTCCCGGTCGGCCAGCCGCCGCAGCCAGCGCATCATCTGGGTTTCGGAGCGGTACGCGTGGAAGTTCTCGTGGGTGAGGAAGTCGCTGGTTCGCCGCAGGTTCTCGGGCAGGTCCGGTTCCCGGAGTTCCGAGCTGGGGGCCTTCGCGCCGAACACCTCGGCCACGGCGGCAATGTCCGCGGCCGTCGTGCGTTCGTCCGTGGAGACACCCACGTGGTCGGCATCGACGCGCCGCAGGTCGATCCCCCGGTCTGCGGCGGCGGCCAGGATGTCGTCCGCCCGGCCGGGCACTCGTGCCACGACCGTGTCGAAGAACTGCTCGACCACCAGCTCCACTCCGGCCTCGGTCAGAGCAGCCGCCAGGTTGACCGCGTGTCCGTGGACGCGCTTGGCGATCGCCGTCAGTCCTTCCGGGCCGTGGTAGGCCGCGTAGCAGGCAGCCACTTCCGCCAGGAGCGCCTGGGCGGTGCAGATGTTGGAGGTCGCCTTCTCGCGGCGGATGTGCTGTTCGCGGGTCTGCAGGGCCAGACGGTAGGCGGGGCGGCCGGCGTCGTCGTGACTCACGCCCACCAGGCGGCCGGGCATGGAACGTTGCAGACCTTCGGAGACCGCCATGAACGCGGCGTGGGGGCCACCGGCGAACAGCGGCACACCGAATCGCTGGGACGTGCCCACGGAGATGTCGGCACCCAGGTCCCCGGGGGCGGCCACCAGGGTCAGCGCCAGGAGGTCGGCGACCACGGTGACCATCGCGTTCCGCTCATGCGCCGCACCGATCAGCCCGGACCAGTCGTGCAGCCGCCCGGAGGAACCGGACTGCTGGAGAATCACACCGGCCACCGGCTCGTCGATCTCGGGCAGGCCCTCGGTCAGGTCCAGGATGCGCAGGTCCAGGCCGACGGCGCGGGCACGGCCGGGAAGCAGCGCGAGTGACTGCGGGAACAGGTCCTGGTCCACCAGGATCACGCCGTTCTTGGCCTTGCGGTTGGCGCGGCTCATCAGCAGCGCGGCCTCGGCCACGGCGGACGCCTCGTCCAGCAGGGAGGCGTTGGCGATCGGCAGGCCCGTGAGGTGCTGGACCATCGTCTGGAACGTCAGCAGCAGCTCGAGGCGGCCCTGCGAGATCTCCGGCTGGTACGGGGTGTAGGCGGTGTACCAGGCCGGGCTCTCCAGCAGGTTGCGGGCGATCGCGGGCGGGGTGATCGTTCCGTAGAAGCCCTGGCCGATCATCGGGGTGCCGGGGTCGTTTTGGTCGGCGATCTTACGAAGCTCGGCAAGAACCTCCGCCTCCGTGAGTGCGTCGGGAAGCTCCAGCTCCTGGTCCTGCCTGATGCTGGCGGGAATCGCCCGGTCAACCAAATCGGCCAGGGAATCCACGCCCACGGTGCTCAGCAGGCGCTCGTACTCGGCGCCCCGGGGACCGATGTGCCGGTCCACGAAAGCGTGCGCATCCTGCCCCACGGGGCGGGCGGGTGCTTCTGACGAACTCATACGGGACTCCCTCGTTCGTGGGGCCTCGCGCGAGCCCCATCCGGATCCTCCCCGCTCTGTCATGGAACCTGAGAGATTCAACGGGAAACTTCCCGTTTGCCCCGTCGGTGACGGCGTCCGCTCCATCAGGACCGGCCCGTACTTTCCAGAGTTGCCGAGCGTCCCGGTGCGGGTGCCTGAGAGTTTCCCGGGGAGGGATTGCTCCTACGGCGCCCCACGCAGTTTCCGCGGGGTCTCTCCCGGGAACGCTCGTCGGCATGTTCGTTTATGCGGTGAGCTTAGCGTGACGTGGGTCTCCGCACCAAGGTCCGGGTCGGTCACCGGCTGCGCTCCACGGTGCGGGTCAGTCGCTCACTCATCGCGCTCATGGCGGCCACCAGCTCGGGTGGTTCGAGCACTTGGACGGGCATGGGCAGGGACACCAGGCGGAACGCCACCCAGTCGAACTCCTCCGTGAACGTGGTCAGCACACAGCTGCCCGGCCCCTCGGCTTCCAAGGTCCCCACGTCGGCCGGAATCACGGCGACGACCTCCTCCCGCGATGCCAGGAACCGCACACGTACCCGGGTCGTTCGAGCCCCTTGGGACACCGCTTGGCGCAGGTGCTCCTGGATGTCCGGGGTGGGCCGGGCGGTGTAACGGAACGTGGTGACCCGCGCGGATTCGATCCGGTCCAGACGGAAGGTGCGCCAGTCATCGCGGTCCAGGTCCCAGGCGAACAGGTACCAGTTCCGCCCCATGGACAGGACCCGGTACGGCTCCACGCGGCGTCGCGTGGCGGCTCCGTCCCGTGCCACGTAGTCCAGCCGCAGCTGGACCTGCCCGCGGACCCCCTGGGCCAGAACCAGCAGGGTCTCCAGTTGGACGGGTGGGACACCCGTGAGCACGACGTCGACGGCGGCCCCCACGGTTGCGATCTGATCCTTGATGGATTGGTGCACCAACTGTTCCAGGTGGGCCAGGGACCTGACCGCCACCTCGTCCAGGCCCGTGATGCCGGAAGCCGCGGCCAAACGCAGCCCAACCCCCACGGCCACGGCTTCGTCCGCCTCCAGCAGCAGGGGCGGGAGACGTTGCCCGGCACCCAATTGGTAGCCGCCGCCGTGGCCCTTCTCGGACAGCACGGGATAGCCCAGGTCTCGCAGGCGTTCGATGTCACGGCGCAATGACCGCGTGGTGACGCCGAGTTCGTCCGCCAGGTTCTGTCCGGTCCACACCGGTCGGGCCTGCAGGAGGGTCAACAGGCGCAGGGCACGTCGGGTCGTGTCGCTCATGGATTCATCATGGCCTTTTCAGAGGACAAAATTTGACCTATGACCGAGCGAACCTGGTGGTGTCCGGGGCGCAAGGACCGCCCGGTTCGCATTCGGAGGAGCGACACCGATGAACACCCAGATCGACACCCTGACCGCCGTCGTCGAGCAGTTCGAGATCCACTGGAAGCACCAGTTGGAATCGCGACTCTCCGCCTTGACGGATGACGAGTACTTCTTCGACCCCACCCACGACCGTTCCGCCTGGACCGTCCACTCCCGCGATCACAAAGGGGCTGCCGTTCAGGGCGGATCAGGTGAGATGGTGATCGACTTCGAGTTCCCGGAACCGGACCCCGCGCCGTTCACCACGATCGCCTGGCGGCTCGGACACGTGATCGTCGGTGTGCTGGCCGTTCGCAACCACGACCACCTGGGCGCCCCGGAGGCCTCCTACATGACCTGGGACTACTCGCCCACGGCCGCCGGGGCGATCGAACAGCTGGAGCACGAGCTGGACGTCTGGTTCAGCGGCATCCGCAGTTTCGACGCCGATCGCCTGGCGGCTCCGTGTGGTCCGGCGGAAGGCGAATGGGCCGACCGCCCCATGCTGAGCCTGATCCTGCACATCAACCGAGAACTCATCCACCACCTGTCCGAGGTCTCGCTGTTGCGTGATCTCTACGCCCACACCCGCTGAACCCGAACGCACCGAACATTCAACCTGTGTCAACAACCCATCAATAGGAGCAGTCATGCCGTTCTTCACCCGTCAAGTCACCACCGAAAAAGATGCCCTGGCTGCGTACGCAGCTCAACAGATCCACCAGCTCGCCACCACTCTGATCGGGCTGGACGACGAACAGATCCGAGCCACGCCCACGGCCAGCGACATGAGCCTGGCCTCCCTGGCCAGACACTGCCTGTACGTGGGCAACGACGGACTGCTGGCCACCGCGGTCGATCCTTCAAGGGCTGAGACACACGGCACGGGCGACATCTCCGCGGGTGAGCCACTGGCCGCGGGCATCCGCCCGGAGGACACCTCGGAGAGCCTCATCGAGGCACTCGAGGACATGGCCCGATGGGTGGAGAATCTGGTCCCCACACTGGACATGGATTCTCGGGTGGAGAAGCCGGACGCTCCCTGGTACCCCCAAGACCTCGAGTCATGGCCCACCCGGTGGGTGGTACTGCACTACGTCGAGGAATACGCCCGTCACGCGGGTCACGCCGACATCATCCGCCAATCGATCGACGGAAAAATCGCCTACGAACTCAATGCCCTGGCCGATGGCGAACCGTGGCCGCCAGAGGACTGGGGCAAGGAATGGGATGCGTGGATCGAGGGACGGCAGGGCAACTGAGGTTTTCATCTCCTGCCCTCCACCTTCGCCCACAGAGGTTCGATAATGGTTGCGTGGATCACATTCAGTGGTCCACGCAACCGCCGTGCGAGTGCTTTCACCTCATGTCGGCGGACCTTCAGAAAAAGCGATCACCTCAACTTCGCTTCCAGCCGCATCAAGGTCACGTCAAGGGAGAAGTTCCATGCAGGTCACCGCCGCCGTCGCCACGGCCGCCAAATCCCCGTTCGAGATCGTCGAGCTGGACCTGGACGAACCCCGTCCCGACGAAGTGCGCGTGCGTCTGGTCGCCACCGGGATCTGCCACACGGACGCCATCGTGCGCGACCAGTGGTACCCCACCCCGCTGCCTGCCGTCCTGGGGCATGAAGGTGCCGGTGTGGTGGACGCCGTGGGCAGCGCGGTCACGGCGGTGGCCCCCGGAGACAAGGTGCTCCTCAGTTTCAACAGCTGCGGTTCGTGCCGTCTGTGCCTGACCGGGCACCCGGCCTACTGCGAGCAGTTCTACGCCCACAACTTCGAGGGTCGGCGCGGTGACGACTCCTCAGCGTTGAGCAAGGACGGCCAGGTCCATTCCTCGCACTTCTTCGGCCAGTCCTCCTTCGCGACGTACGCGAACGTGGCGGAACGCAGCGTGGTCAGGGTGGACGACCACGCCCCGCTGGAGCTCCTGGGGCCGCTCGGTTGCGGAATCCAGACGGGGGCCGGGGCAATCCTCAACGTGCTGCAGCCACGACCCGGCTCCTCCGTCGTCGTGTTCGGTGCGGGTGCGGTGGGTCTGTCTGCCGTCATGGCAGCCAAGATCCGCAACGCCACCACGATCGTCTGCGTGGACGTCGTCGCCGAACGGTTGGAGCTGGCACTCTCCCTGGGGGCCACGCACACGGTCAACGGCCGCGACCCGGACCAGATTCAGCAGATCAAGGACATCACCGGTGGCGGTGCCGACTACGCCCTGGACACCACGGGCGTGGCGGCGGTGTTCCGGACCATGACGGACTGCATGGGGATCCTGGGACACGCGGCGCTGGTGGGTGCCAGCGCGCTGGGAACCGAATCCACGATCGACATCGGCACCCAGATGCTCTCGGGGCAGAAGATCTCCATGGTCATCGAGGGTGATTCCATGCCACAGGTGTTCATCCCCGAACTCATCAGGCTGCACCGGGCCGGCCTGTTCCCGTTCGACCGGCTGATCCGGACCTACACCTTGCAGGAAATCAACCAGGCCTTCGACGACAGTCACTCCGGGGATACGCTCAAACCGGTCATCGTGTTCTGAACCCGCAGCACAAGGAAGTGAGCATGTCCCTCAAGGAACAACTCGGCCTAGATGTACTTCCCCGGCAGGTTGTGAACACGCGGGGTAGATGAAGGCCTCCGGGCAAGATGTGGGTTACCACAC
>NZ_JAAOZS010000024.1:0-38319 GCF_011602805.1 Kocuria sp. JC486
CCACAGACCCCACACCGGCATCGGCGGCCAAACACCCTCACAACGCGTTCACAACGTCACGGGGAAGTACAGCTAGACTAAGACTCTGGGAAGGAACAGATCATGTCTGAGCGACCGACTATGACCACCCGCAACGGGGTGACGTCCATGAAGCGCAGCGTTCCCTTCACGCCGAAAATTCAGCAGGTGAAGGCATCGAGCGGGTCCACGGTGGTTCGAAACCCCGGAATCAAGGCTGCGCAGGGGAATGGGACTAGGACACAAGCACAGCGCAAAGCATCCTGACTACTCCCGTTCCGTCTGGTCCTGCAGGAACTGGAAGACCTCGACCTCGTCCACACCCGGGAAGGCGCCGGAGGGCATGGCCGCCAGCAGGTGCGCGTTGGCCCGGGCGGCCGGGCGGGCGTTGCCGCCCCACGCGGATTCCAGTTCGGGGGAGGGGATCCGGCAGCACGTCGGATCGGGGCAGCGGGACACCGACCGAGAGGTGGTGTCCTTGCCGCGGAACCACCGGGCGTCGTCGAACGGCACCCCGATGGACAGCGAATACAGACCGGAGGAATGCCCCTCGACCACGGCGGTGCACCAGTACGTCCCGTTGGGGGTGTCCGTGTACTGGTTGAAGGCGCGGAAGTGGTCGCTGACGTCGAAGACCTCCCGTGAGGTCCAGTACCGGCAGACCTGCTGGCCCTCGATCGCGCCGATGTGATCGGACGGGAAGAGCACCTCGTCGTTCTCGTAGGCCTTGTGGATTATGCCCGACTCGTGCACCTTCTGGAAGTGGCAGCGGATCCCCAGGTGCTCGGTGGCCAGGTTGGTGAACCGGTGGGCGGCTGATTCGTAAGACACCCCGAAGACGTCGCGCAGGTCCTCGATGGCCAGATCACGGCGTTCCTTGGCGGTCCGAAGGAACCGCACGGTTTGCTTCTGCGGCATCATTAGCGCCGCGGCGAAGTAGTTGGTGTAGACCCGCTGGCGCAGGAAGTCCGAGTAGTCCTCCGGTTCGCCCTGGTTCAACACGTACGCACCGATGGCCTGCAGCAACACCGAACGGGGCTCGTGGCCGGGTGTCCCCACGCGGGAGAGGTAGAACCGCCGGTTCTTCAGGTCCGTCACTGACCGCGTGGAATGGGGCAGCCCGGAGACCAGGTGCACCGAGAACCCCAGATGCTCCGCGATGTCCGCCGCCGCGTGGTGGCTCAGTGGCCGGTCCGCGTGCCCCACGGCCTCGAGCAGCCGCTGAGCCTCCTGTTCGAGCTCCGGGTAGTGGTTGCCGCAGGCCTTCATCTCTTGCCGCAGCTCCACGTTCGCCCGCCGCGCCTCCTCGGGGGTGGCGGCCTGCTCCTCCATTCGGCGGCGCAGTTCCAACTGCAGCCCGGCGATCACCTCCAGCACCTCCGTGGGCATTCGCGGGGTGATCTTGACGGTGGGCAGCTGCAGCGAGGCGTAGTGCGGGGAACGCTGGGCCTTCTCGACGGCGATCTCCAGTGCCGCGCGCCGGCTCGGGGCCTCGGTGCTCAGCAGGGCGTCCATGCTGACGCCCAGGGCCGACGCCAGATCTGAGAGCAGGCTCAACTTGGGTTCTCGCCGGCCGTTCTCGACCAGCGACAGGTGGGAGGCCGTTGCCCCGACCCGATCCGCGAGGGCGTCAAGAGTGAGGCTGCGCTGCGTGCGCAGATGCCGGAGCCGCCGCCCCAGCACCACGCCGTCCCAGGACTCGGCTGCCTCTCCGGAGTCGAGCCGGGGAGAGGGTGAGGTGCGGGCCGGGACTGCCTGGGTCGGGGGGAGTGCCATGGCAGGACTATGGCAGGTCCGCGAGGGCCTGTCCACGCGATCCTGTCAAGAACCGGTGATCTTCTCTCATGTCACGGGAAGCGCCGTGATTCGCGCCCGAAAGACCCGCAATTCCTGCACATCTTGGAAGTCCGTCAGGTGCCGCTGTTCTTTTCTCGACGGACCCCTCGTGCGGCCCGGTCGGTGCGATCAGAGTTGTCCACACGAGCCGGGCAATCAACCGCCAGGCACTTCAGATGACGACCAACAGAGCACGAGCAACACATCACGATCGGAGCCAGATCATGGCACAGCAGCGCACCCCCGTTTCCGCCGAACACATCCAGCACGACTGGGACAACAACCCGCGGTGGCAGAACACCGAACGGACGTTCACCGCCGCCGACGTCGTGAAGCTGCGGGGTCGGGTCCAGGAGGAGAACACGCTGGCCCGCCGCGGTGCGGAGAAGCTGTGGGATCAGCTGAGCACGGAGCACAGCACGGGTGACTACACCAACGCCCTCGGCGCGTTGACCGGTAACCAGGCCGTGCAGCAGGTCAAGGCCGGCTTGCGGGCCATCTACCTCTCCGGCTGGCAGGTCGCCGCCGACGCCAACCTTTCCGGCCACACGTACCCGGACCAGTCCCTGTACCCGGCCAACTCCGTCCCTCAAGTGGTCCGCCGGATCAACAACGCGCTCCTGCGAGCGGATCAGATCGAACACGCGGAAGGCGTCCACACGGTCGAGGACTGGTTGGTGCCAATCGTCGCCGACGCCGAAGCCGGCTTCGGCGGCCCCCTCAACGCCTACGAACTCATGAAGTCCATGATCACCGCCGGGGCCTCCGGGGTGCACTGGGAGGACCAGCTGGCCTCCGAGAAGAAGTGCGGCCACCTGGGCGGCAAGGTCCTGATCCCCACCGGCCAGCACGTGCGGACCCTCAACGCGGCCCGACTGGCCGCCGACGTCGCCGACGTTCCGTCGGTCATCGTGGCCCGCACGGATGCCGAGGCCGCCACGTTGATCACCTCCGACGTCGACGACCGTGACCGCGAGTTCCTGACCGGTGACCGCACCGCCGAAGGCTTCTACAAGGTCCGTAACGGGGTGGAGCCGTGCATCGCCCGCGCCAAGGCCTACGCCCCCTACGCGGATCTCATCTGGATGGAGACCGGCACCCCGGACCTGAACCTGGCCCGCCGCTTCGCCGAAGCCGTCAAGTCCGAGTTCCCGGACCAGATGCTGGCGTACAACTGTTCGCCGTCGTTCAACTGGAGGAAGAACCTGGACGACGCCACGATCGCCACCTTCCAACGCGAGCTCGGTGCCATGGGTTTCACCTTCCAGTTCATCACCCTGGCCGGTTTCCACGCCCTGAACCACTCGATGTTCGACCTTGCCCGCGGGTACAAGGAACGGCAGATGTCCGCCTACGTGGAACTCCAGGAACGCGAGTTCGCCGACGAGGCGCACGGCTACACCGCGACCAAGCACCAGCGCGAGGTGGGCACCGGGTACTTCGACGCGATCTCCACCGCCCTCAACCCGGAGGGCTCGACCCTGGCGCTGGCCGGTTCGACCGAGGCCGGGCAGTTCCACTGAGCGGAGCCGCCCGTTCCGCACCGATCCCATCCGTCGCACCCAACACCAACACCACCAACACCACCCGCACCGCCCCGAACGCCCACGCACCCCCAGGAGTACGCCATGTTTGCATCGACCACCGAAGTGACCGTCAACGGCATCACGCTGCGGGGCCACCAGGTCCCCGGACAACGCAAGATCCTGACCCTGGAAGCACTTGAGTTCCTGGCCCATTTGCACCGGAAGTTCGAGTCCCGGCGTCGCGACCTGCTCGCGGACCGCCAAGAGGTCAAGGCCAAGATCTCCCGGGGCTGGACCCCGGACTACCCGGAGGAGACGCGTTCGATCCGGGAGGACGACACCTGGCAGGTGGCGCCCTTGGCCCCCGGCCTGAACTACCGCCAGGTGGAGATCACCGGCCCGGTGGACCGGAAGATGACCGTCAACGCCTTGAACTCGGGAGCCATGGGGTGGATGGCCGATTTCGAGGACTCCTCGACCCCCGCCTGGGAGAACGTGGTGGGCGGGCAGGTCAACATGTACGACGCCATCCGTCGCCAGATCGACTTCACCACCGAGGCAGGCAAGCGCTACCACCTGGACCCGGACCCCCAGGACCGGATCCCCACGATCAACGTGCGGCCCCGCGGCCTGCACCTCACGGAGGACCACGTGTTGGTGGACGGGGAACCCATCTCCGGCTCCCTCATGGACTTCGGGCTCTACTTCTTCCACAACGCCAAGGAACTGATCTCGCGCAGCAGGGGCCCCTACTTCTACCTCCCCAAGCTCGAGCACTACCGCGAGGCGCGCTGGTGGAACGACGTGTTCTGCGCCGCCCAGGACTACCTGCGGATCGACCGTGGAACCATTCGTGCCACGGTTCTCATGGAGACCATCACGGCCGCCTTCCAGATGGAGGAGATCCTCTACGAGCTGCGCGAGCACGCGGCCGGTCTCAACGCCGGACGGTGGGACTACATCTTCTCGATCATCAAGATGTTCCGGGACCGGGGGCCCGAGTTCGTGCTGCCGGACCGCGCGCAGGTCACCATGACCGCCCCCATGATGCGTGCCTACACGGACCAACTCGTCCGCGCCTGCCATCGCCGTGGGGCCTCCGCGATCGGCGGGATGGCCGCCCAGATCCCGAACCGGAAGGATCCCAAGGCGCACAAGGCCGCCCTGGAGAAGGTGCACGACGACAAGCTGCGCGAGGCCAACGACGGCTTCGACGGCTCCTGGGTGGCCCATCCGGATCTGGTGCCGATCGCCATGGAGGCCTTCGGTGAGGTCCTGGGCACCTGCCCCCACCAGATCCGCACCCAGAAGCGCACCGACGTCACCCCGGACGCCGCCGCACTGCTCGATGTGGGCGCGACCGAAGGTGAGATCACCGAAGCCGGGATCCGGCTCAACATTGACGTCGGAATCCGGTACATGGAGTCCTGGCTGCGGGGCACGGGTGCCGCCGCCATCCACGGACTCATGGAGGACGCTGCCACCGCTGAGATCTCGCGTTCACAGATCTGGCAGTGGATCGACGCCGGCGCCCACGCCCGCACGTCGGAGGTCGGTGACGCCCGCACGGTCACCCGTGCCTGGGTTCAGGAGATGGTGGAAGAGGTTTTCACGGAACTGTCGCGCACCGACGGCGACCGGTTCGACGACGCCCGGGACCTGTTCGTGGCCTCCGCCCTCGCGGAGCAGTTCCCGGCCTTCCTGACCGTCCCGGCCTATGAACAGTGCCTCTCCGCAACGGCCCAGCGCCGGGAGGAGCCGACCCGGGCATTCGCAGAAGCCGCAGCCTGATCCGTCTCTCCTCCACCTACCCGCCGAGTTCGGGGTTGTTCCGCCTATTAGACCGAATAGGCGGAACAACCCCGAACTCGGCGCATGTGGCGGTGGGGAGTGTGGGGGTGGGGGAGCGGTGGTGGGGGTGGTGCTTCAGGAGGTCTGGACCTGGCGGACCACGTCCAGGGCGGTTTCGCGCAGGTCGCCGTCGTGGGCGTCAGCGATCGCTCGCTGCCGCTGGTAACCGGCGCCGTCGGCGATGATCTCCAGAACCCAGGACAGCTCGGTGGCGCACCCCAGGTCCTCGGCAATGGGAGTGAGCCGCTCGACGATCTCCGCCAGGTGGTCGGTGACGCGCGGTTCGGCCAGTGAGTTGTCCTTGATGATGATGGCGTCCAGGCCGTACCGGGCCGCCCGCCACTTGTTCTCCTTGACCAGCCAGGGACGCATCTGCTCGACCGTCCCGCCGCCGTCGAGAATCCTGGAGGTCTCCTCGACCAGGCACTGGGTGAGGGCGGCGATCGCGCCGATGTGCCGGAGGCTGGACGGGGCGTCGCAGAAACGCATCTCCACCGTCCCGAACTTGGGGACCGGACGCACGTCCAGGCGCGATTCGCTGATGTCGTCGATCACGCCGGTGGTCAACAGGTCACCCAGGTGCTGTTCGTACTCCGCCCAGTCCTTGAACGCGTAGGGGAGACCCGCGGTGGGCAGCTGCTGGAAGATCTGGGAGCGGTGGGAGGCATAGCCGGTGTCCTGCCCGTTCCAGTACGGCGAATTGGCGGACAACGCCAGCAGGTGCGGGTAGTGGGCCAGCAGTCGGTCCTGCACGGGCAGCGCCTTGTCCTGCGAGTCGACCCCCACGTGGACGTGCATTCCGTAGATGACCATTTGTCGGCCCCAGTACTGGGCGCGGTCCACCACCGTGAAGTAGCGGTCCTTGTCCACCACGGACTGTTCCTGCCACCGCGAGAACGGATGGGTGCCGGCAGAGAACACGGCCAGCCCGCGGGGCTCGGCAATGCCTCGAATCTCCCGCATGAGTTCGGCGAGCTGACCCGTGGCTTGTGAAACGGTGTCGCACACGCCCGTGACCAGTTCGACCGTGTTCTCCAGGAACTCTCCCGTGAGGGTGGGGCCCATGGCCTGGTCGTCGGCGCGATCGGGCAGCGCCTGGTGTACGGCCTTCATGACCTCTTGGCCGCGGGGCACCAGCGCACCGGTGGTGGCGTCGACCAGGGCCACTTCCCATTCCAGACCGATCGTGGACTGGGAGGAGTGCTCGAACTCGATGTGCACGGAACCTCGCTGCCGATGTGCGCCGTATGGAACGGAAGGGAACGGGTGGGAACGGTGTGGAACGGGCGTTCACGGGTGCGGACTACGGCGTCGCAGCCCGCGGAGAACACACTCTAGTTTAGGGAGCAGGCTGCCAGTACCGGATGTCCTGTCTAGTCTGGAGGACATGCGCCGTAACCCGATTTCCCCCTCCGGCTTGGCCACCACCGTCCTCCTGACCGCAGGGCTGTTCGTGCTCCCGTCATGCGCATCGGGTGGACCCGGTGACGGTTCCTCCGGTGCCGCTTCGGCCTCCGGTGATCCGACCTCCACCACCTCGACGACGACGGGCCCATGGGCCGTCGACGCCGCAACCCAGGAGGCCGCCGAACAGGCCGTCCGGTCGATGAGCGTGGAGGAGAAGGCCGGTCAGGTCATCGTGGCGAGCTTCGACGGGTCGGACGCCGCCGCCGTCGACGCCCAGATCCAGACGATTGAGGACCTCCATCTGGGCGGTGTGATCGTCATGGGTCGCAACGTGCCGACAACGGGGGGAGCGGGTGAGACCCAGGAGGACAGCGCGCTGGGTGGTGCTCAGGGCGTGGACGTGAACGCCATGACCGAGCAGAACGCCCGGATGCAGGACGCGCTGTCCAGCGCGCACGAAGGCCAGGACTGGCCCGGCATCATCTCGGTGGACCAGGAAGGCGGTACGGTCACCCGCCTCGGAGCGCCCTTGACCCAGTGGCCGCTGACCTCGGACATCGGCGAGGCGAATGACCCCGACCTGACCAGGGAAGCGGCCGCGGGGTTGGCCTCGGAGCTCTCGGGGCTCGGCTTCACGATGAACAACGCACCGTCCGCGGACGTCACCACGCCAGGGGACGCCGTGGTCCTGGACCGCTCCTACGGGTCGGATCCGGAGAACGTGGGGGAGCAGGCCGTGGCCTCCGTCGAGGGGCACACGGACGCGGGACTGGTGTCATCTCCCAAGCACTTCCCGGGACACGGGTCCGTGACCACCGACTCCCACGTCGGCCTGCCGGTCCAGGAGAAGTCCGTCGAGGACCTCAAGACCTCCGACTGGGTGCCCTTCCAGGCCGCGGTGGACGCCGGTGCCCCGACGGTCATGATGGGCCACATCGCGGTCTCGGAATGGGACGCAAAGATCCCCGCAACACTGCAGTCGAAGGCCTACGACGCCGTCCGCAACGACCTGGGCTTCAAGGGCGCGGTGGTGACAGATGCGCTGGACATGGGTGCACTGCAAGGCATGGTCGGTCCCGGAAAGACGATCGACACCGGCGTGACCACCCCGGCCGGCGCCGCACTGCAGGCCGGCGCGGACCTGCTGCTCATGCCCGAGGACGCCGCCGCCGCCCACGCCGACATCGTCCAGGCCGTCGAATCCAGTGCCATCCCGGAGGACCGGCTCGACGAGGCCGCGACCCGGGTGGTGGCGCTGCAGATGATGCAGAAGAAGGCTGCCGAGGACCCGGAGGCCCCGGCCAGTGAACCGGGCAGCCACCAGGAGCTGGTCACCAGGATCGAGGAGGCCCAGCCCGCGCAGTGACGCGCCTGGTGAAACCGAGAAATGGACTACCGCACGGGGTCCGCGACCAGGACCACGCGGCGCTCGCCGTCGTCGGTGGCCACCCGGGTGAGGATCAGGGTGGCGCGGTTGGGCCCCTTGGGTTTGAGCTGCTTGCGCAGCTGCTCGGGGGTGACATCCGTGCCCCGCTTCTTGATCTCCAGGGTTCCCACCTGGTTGGTCTTGACCCAGGTCTTGAGCACCTTGACGGTGTGCGGCAGGACTTCCCGGATGCGGTAGGCGCGGGCGAACGGTGATGCGGTAGGGGCATCTTCCGATTCCAACCCGACCAGGTAGGCGATCCGAGGATGCAGCAATTGGGCGCCCAGGTCCGCGGCCAGTTCCTGCACCAGCCCGGCCCGGATCACCGCGCCGTCGGGTTCCCACAGGAGTTCGCCTGCGTTCGGCACCCCGCGGGGCGTCGGTTCCGATGACGCCTCTGACGTCGATTCCGACGACGGCGACCCCTGGGATTGAGCGTCCGTGGGCCCCTGTGGAAAGTCCTCGGCGGAGGTCAACTCGTGGACCCGGCCGTCGTCGTCCATGACGGTCGCCGCGCGTCGTACGCCTTCGCGCGCCAGGGTGTTGAACCAGAGCACGACTTCGACAACGTCCCCGCGGTGGGAGACCCATTGGGCTTCGCACCCCGAGGGGATGGCGTCGTGCGGAAGGCCCGGCCCCAGCTTGACCCCCACGGGCATCCCGGTGGCGGCAAGAGCCTCGACGAAGGACAGGGGAGGGGAGAACGCTTCCGGGTCGAAGAGCCTGTGGCTCGCCGCGGATTCGGGACGGTCCGGTGTGCGCCGCGCCGGATCCAGCCACACCGCCTCGGGGCGCCCACCCGGGAGGTCGTCGAGCCCGAGGTCGAGCACGTCACCGCAGACCACGGTGGTGTCCCGGAAGTCCGCCAGATTGGCCGAGGCGACCGCTGCGGTCGTGGGATCGAGCTCCACCGCCACGACGCCGAGTCCGCACTCGGCCAGTGCGATGGCGTCCGCGCCGATGCCACAGCCCAGATCGGCCACGTTCGCCACACCTGCCGCCGCGAATCGGCGGGCGTGAAGATCGGCCACCGCGTGGCGGGTGGCCTGTTCCAGACCCGCTCGGGTGAAGAACATCCGGGGAGCCCGATCGCCGAACTTCTCCGCGGCGGCGGTCCGAAGTCGGGACTGGGTCACGGCGGCGGCCGCCACCTCCGGATCGACCCCCTCCGCGCGCAGACGCGTCACGTGCGCAAGGGCGTCGCGTTCGCGGTACGGACCCAGCCCGTCCACCAAGGCTCGACCCTCGGGGGTCAACAGGCGCAACAGTGGTGAGGATTCCTCGACCGGGGCTGGGGCATCGGAGGCGTACGCGGAGGACACAACTACCACGCTACCGTCGGCCGGCTCCGGGCCAGCCACGGACCCACTGTCCGCTGTGAGCGTCAGGCTGGCACTCGCCTTGACCGACTGCTAAGGGGCTCTTACAGTGATCGTTGGCACTCTCCTTGCGGGGGTGCTAAGGGAATCGGGCCGATCGGCACCGCGACGACGGTTGGCACGCCCGCAGGTCCACGTCCATCCGGGATCCCCTGACCCGGCCACCTCGAGTGGCCGCGCACAGGGGGCAGCAGCCCGGGTGAGTGACCGTGACAAGCACAAGCATTCCGACGCGACTCACCCGTGAGTCCATGAAAAGGAGCCATCGTGTCGATCTCCATCAAGCCGCTCGAAGACCGCATCGTCGTTCAGGTTGTTGAAGCCGAGCAGACCACCGCTTCCGGTCTGGTCATCCCGGACACCGCCAAGGAGAAGCCCCAGGAGGGCAAGGTCCTGGCTGTCGGCCCGGGTCGTTTCGACGAGTCCGGCAACCGCCTTCCGATGGACGTCAAGGAGGGCGACGTCGTGATCTTCTCCAAGTACGGCGGAACCGAGGTCAAGTACGGCGGCCAGGAGTACCTGGTCCTCCCGGCGCGCGACGTCCTCGCCGTCGTCGAGAAGTGAGCTGAGTTCACACCGACATGGCAAAGCAACTCATTTTCAATGAGGACGCCCGTAACCATCTGAAGGCGGGCGTCGACAAACTCGCCGACACCGTCAAGGTCACCCTGGGCCCCCGCGGCCGCAACGTGGTGCTCGACAAGCAGTGGGGCGCACCCGTCATCACCAACGACGGCGTGACCATCGCCCGCGAGGTCGAGCTCGACGACGCGTACGAGAACCTGGGCGCCCAACTGGCCAAGGAAGTCGCGACCAAGACCAACGACGTCGCCGGTGACGGAACCACCACCGCAACGGTGCTGGCCCAGGCGCTGGTGACCGAAGGCCTGCGAAACGTGGCCGCCGGTGCCGCTCCCGCCCAGATCAAGAAGGGCATCGAGGCCGCGGTGCAGGCAGTGTCCCAGCGTCTGCTGGACAACGCCCGCCCCGTGGAAGGCGAACAGACCGCCAGGGTCGCCGCCATCTCCTCGCAGTCCGACGAGATCGGCGAACTGATCGCCCGTGCCTTCTCCGTGGTGGGCAAGGACGGCGTGATCACGATCGAGGACGGCTCGGGCACCGAGATCGAACTCGACGTCACCGAAGGCATGCAGTTCGACAAGGGCTACCTGTCGCCGTCGTTCGTCAAGGACGCCGAGCGCCAGGAAGCCGTCATGTCCGATGGCTACATCCTGCTCTACCAGGGCAAGATCTCCTCGGCCGCCGACATCATGCCGGTGCTCGAGAAGGTCCTGCAGGCCAAGAAGCCGCTGACGATCATCGCCGAGGACGTCGAGGGCGAAGCCCTGTCCACGCTCGTGGTCAACAAGCTGCGCGGCAACCTGGACGTCGTCGCCCTCAAGGCACCGGGCTTCGGGGACCGCCGCAAGGCGATCCTGGAGGACCTGGCCGCCCTGACCGGTGGCACCGTGGTGACCTCCGAACTGGGGATCACGCTCGAGCAGGTCACCCTGGACCAGCTCGGCACGGCCCGCACCGTGACCGTGACCAAGAACGACACCACGATCGTCGACGGCGGCGGCACCACCGAAGCCATCGAGGATCGGGTCTCCCAGATCCGGGCCCAGGTCGAGCGCACCGATTCCGAATGGGACCGGGAGAAGCTGCAGGAGCGCCTGGCGCGCCTCTCCGGCGGTGTCTCGGTCATCAAGGTGGGCGCTGCGACCGAGGTCGAGGCCAAGGAACGCAAGCACCGGATCGAAGACGCCGTGTCCTCGACCCGCGCTGCCCTGGAGCAGGGCATCGTCGCCGGCGGTGGTTCGGCTCTGGTGCACGCGTCCAAGGCTCTGGACGAGAACGATCTCGGCCTCAGCGGTGACGCCCTGGTGGCGGTGGACATCGTCAGCCGGGCCCTGCGTGAACCCTTGCGGTGGATCGCGCAGAACGCCGGTCAGGACGGCTACGTCGTCGTGTCCCGGGTCCAGGACCTGGAGCCGGGCAACGGCTACGACGCCAAGGCAGACCGGTACACCGACCTGCTGGCCGCCGGGATCATCGATCCGGTCAAGGTTACGCGCTCCGCTCTGCAGAACGCCGCTTCGATCGCCGCGCTGGTCCTGACCACGGAGACGCTGGTCACGGACAAGCCGGCCGAGTCCGACGATCACGGGCACCAGCACTGACGCCCTGACAGAACACGGGCGGCGCCCCTGAAGGGCCCCGACAGGTGACGAGCCTCGCCCACCCGGTTACGGGTGGGCGAGGCTTTTCGCTGGTAAGTTCAAGCCGCGTGCGGCCTGGGAGCGGGCCGCTTCCGTGTCGCAACGTCGCACCAGGGCCCGGGCCGACCGCCGGGTCGCCGTGTCTGGACGAGGGGATTGAAGAGAAGCATGGGTGAAATCGGCCAGGAGCGGAAGTCGGGCCTCGACCCCGCCGCTGTGGACCAGGTGGCCCGGTACTCGGGATTCCGCCCGGAGATCCAGGGCCTGCGGGCCGTGGCCGTCTTCATGGTCGTGTCCTACCACATCTTCTTCGGCCGGGTATCCGGTGGCGTGGACATCTTCCTGCTGATCTCCGCGTTCTTCATGACGCTCTCCTTCGTGCGCAAGCTCGAAGGCGGCCGGCCTCTGCAACTGGGCCGCTACTGGTTGCACACCTTCAAGCGGCTGCTCCCCATGGCCGTGGTCACCGTTCTGGGCACCTTGGTGCTGACCGCACTGTTCTTCCCCGCCAACCGGTTCGAGGAAGTCACGCGCCAAGCCGTCTCGACGCTGACCTACACCCAGAACTGGGCCTTGGCCTTCACCCAGGTGGACTACTACGCGGTCGACCGCTCCACGGCCAGCCCCCTGCAGCACTTCTGGTCGCTGTCTGTCCAGGGACAGGTCTTTCTCACCTGGCCGCTGATCTTCGGCCTGGCCTGGTTGATCACCCGACGCACCCGGTTGCGTGTGGTCCCGGTTCTCGCCGTTCTCTTCGGGGCGGTGTTCACGGCTTCCCTGATCTTCTCCGTGATCACCACGGCCGAACAGCAGGAATTCGCCTACTTCGACACCCGCACCCGCCTGTGGGAATTCGCCTTGGGCTCCCTGCTGGCCCTGGCGATTCCGTACCTCAACCCGCCCCGCTGGTTGCGCGTCCCACTGGGGTGGGCCGGCCTGATCTCCATGATCCTGGTGGGCTTTCTGGTGGATGTCCAGGGCGCCTTCCCCGGGTGGATCGCGCTGTGGCCGCTCCTGTCGGCCGCCGCCATCATGGTCGCCGGGCAGTCCGGTTCCCCGATCGGGCTCGACCGGATCTTCGCCTCCCGGCCGCTGGTCAAACTCGGTGACGCCTCCTACGCCCTGTACCTGGTGCACTGGCCGCTGCTGATCACCTACCTGGTTCTGCGTGAGCGCCCCGTCGCGGGCCCCCGCTCGGGCGTGGTGCTCGTCCTGGTGTCACTGGGCCTGGCCATCCTGGCCACCAAGTTCATCGAAAAGCCCCTCAAGAAGTGGAAGTGGCCGGAGGCGACCAAGCCCCGACTGGTCGGTGCGGTCATCTTGTGCCTGATCATCGGCCTCACCCCCGCGTTGGCCTGGCAGCAGGCCATGAACCGGCAGGTGGAGACGGCCCCGAGTGGTCCGAACACGGACAACCCCGGTGCGTATTCGCTGGCCGCCGACTACCAGCCCACGGGTAACGACGACGCCCCCACCATCCCGTTGCCCCAGCAGCTCGAGGCTCAGGCTCCCAACCGTGGACCGGCCTGCCCGGCGGAGTGGAACATCCCGGCAGAAGCACAGGGGCTGTGCACCAACGCCACGCCTGACGTAGAGAACCCTGAACAGACCCTTCTGCTGATCGGCAACTCCCACGCCGAACACTGGCTGGATGCCATTCGGCCGCTGGCCGAGGCCAACAACTGGCGCATCGTGACCTACATCAATCCGGGCTGTTACTTCACCACCGAGGAGGATCAACGCTTTGACAACTGCCGCCCGTGGCTGGCAGCAGCCGACCCGCTGATCGAGACCGTCGACCCGGACATGATCGTCACCCAGTCGACGTTCACCAATGCCGAGGGTGAGTTCTACAAGGAACCGTTCGCGCAACGGCTGCAGCAGCTGACCGACGAAGGACGTCGCGTGGTGGGGATCCGCGACATTCCGCGTTTCACGGAACCCGGTGCGGACTGTGCCCTGCAGTCCCGGACCGACGGTGCCCCGGAGTGCACCCGGGGGCATCCGATGCTCGGCCAACCGGACCCCGCTCAGCCCCTGGCCGACGCGAATCCTCTGTTCTCCGAGGTGGACCTGGTGGATCAGGTCTGCCCGGACGAGAAGTGCCCCGCGGTCATCGGCAACATGTACGTCCAGTGGGACTCGGGGCACCTGACGGTTCCGTTCACGCGCTCCTTGGCACCCGTCTTCGCCGAACGCTTCACCGCCGCAGTGGCCACGGACGGCGTCGTCGTGGAGGAACAACCGGACCTGCCCCTGGTCGAACCCGGTGAACTGGAGAAGGACCCGTCGATGGAGCCCACCGGCGGCCAATGAGCGGCGTGGCTCACTGTCTTGGGAGCCGGTGCCGCCGGGTGCCTAGAATGAGCCGAAGCCCCATCCCGCGAAAGGTGTCGTAGTGTCTGAAACCCCCGTGCCCACCGCGCTGTCCGAGGATCCGTTCGGCCTCACCGGCCTCACCTACGACGACGTGCTCCTGCTGCCGGGGAACACCAACGTGATTCCTTCCGAGGCATCCACCCGGTCCCGGCTCTCGCGGCGCATCGAGTTGGAGGTGCCCCTGCTCTCCGCGGCCATGGACACCGTGACCGAGTCCAAGATGGCCATCCAGATGGCGCGTCTGGGCGGCATGGGCGTGCTGCACCGCAACCTCTCCATCCAAGACCAGGCCGACAACGTGGACCGGGTCAAGCGCAGCGAGTCCGGCATGATCACCGCCCCGGTGACCATCGGCCCGGACGCCACCATTGCGGAACTCGACCGCCTGTGCGGCTACTACAAGGTCTCCGGCCTGCCCGTGGTGGAGGACGGCGACCGGCTGGTGGGCATCATCACCAACCGGGACATCCGTTACCTGCCGGAAGGCGACTACCAGACCCGCACCGTGCGGGAGATCATGACCCCCATGCCCCTGATCACGGGCCGAGTGGGCATGCCCAAGGACGAGGCCTTCAAGCTGCTGGCCTCCAACAAGCTCGAGAAGCTCCCGCTCGTGGACGACGCCGGACGCCTCACCGGGCTCATCACCATCAAGGACTTCACCAAGGCGGAGCAGTACCCCCACGCCTCCAAGGACGCGGAGGGCCGCCTGCGGGTGGGTGCCGCCGTCGGGTTCTTCGGCGACGGCTGGGAACGCGCCATGGCCCTCGTGGAAGCCGGCGTGGACGCGCTGTTCATCGACACAGCCAACGGTCACTCGCAAGGTGTTCTGGACATGATCGCCCGCCTCAAGAAGGACTCCGCGGTGGACCACGTGGACGTCATCGGCGGCCAGGCGGCCACCCGGGCCGGCGCCCAGGCCCTGATCGACGCCGGCGCCGACGCCGTCAAGGTCGGTGTGGGACCGGGTTCGATCTGCACCACACGCGTAATTGCCGGGGTGGGCGTGCCCCAGGTGACCGCGATCAACGAATCGGCCAAGGCAGCCATCCCGGCCGGTGTCCCGCTGATCGCCGACGGCGGTCTGCAGCACTCCGGCGACATCGGCAAGGCACTCGTGGCCGGCGCCGACTCCGTCATGGTCGGATCCCTGCTGGCGGGCACCGACGAGTCCCCCGGGGACCTGATCTTCGTGCAGGGCAAGCAGTTCAAGGCCTACCGCGGCATGGGCTCCCTGGGGGCCATGCAGACCCGGGCCGGCAACACGTCGTTCTCCAAGGACCGCTACTTCCAGGCCGACGTGGCCTCCGACGAGAAGCTGATCCCCGAAGGCATCGAGGGCCAGGTTCCGTACCGGGGCCCGCTGGCCTCCGTGCTCCACCAGCTCGACGGCGGTCTGCGGCAGACCATGTTCTACACCGGTGCCGCGACGGTCGAGGAACTGAAGTACAAGGGCAAGTTCGTGCGGATCACCCCGGCGGGGTTGAAGGAATCCCACCCGCACGACATCTCCATGACCGTCGAAGCCCCCAACTACAAGCGCTGATCCCGGCGCCGATCAGGACGAACACCGTGACCATGAACCTTGACATCGAGATCGGCCGCTCCAAGCGTGCCCGGCGCACCTACTCGCTGGACGAGATCGGGCTGGTGCCGTCCCGGCGGACCCGGGACCCGCGCGAGGTTTCGACCGGGTGGAAGATCGACGCGTACTCCTTCGACACGCCCTTCATCGGCGCACCGATGGATTCGGTGATTTCCCCGGCCACCGCGATCGCCATGGGCCGCCTGGGGGTCTTGGGCGTGCTGAACCTCGAAGGACTGTGGACCCGCTACGAGGACCCGCAGCCCATGCTGGACGAGATCGCCGACCTGGCGGCCGACGACCTGCCCGCTGCCACGCGGCGCATGCAGGCGATCTACGCCGAACCCATCCAGCCGGAACTCATCACCGAACGGTTGCGGGAGATCCGCGAGGCCGGCGTCATCGTGGCCGGGGCGCTGACCCCGCAGCGCACCCAGGAGCACTACCGGACGGTCATCGAGGCTGGCGTGGACCTGTTCGTGATCCGCGGGACCACCGTCTCGGCGGAGCACGTGTCCCAGGCCGAGGAGCCGCTGGACCTCAAGAAGTTCATCTACGACCTGGACGTGCCGGTGATCGTGGGTGGGGCGGCCGGTTACACGCCTGCACTGCACCTGATGCGCACGGGTGCCGCCGGAGTCCTGGTCGGCCTGGGTGGCGGTGCGGCCATGCGCACGGAGCAGGTCCTGGGCATCCACGCCGCGGGTGCCTCAGCGATTTCCGACGTCGCCGCGGCCCGCCGCGACTACATGGACGAGTCCGGGGGCCGGTACGTGCACGTGATCGCCGACGGCGGACTGGGCACTTCCGGATCGATCGTCAAGGCCCTCGCCATGGGCGCCGATGCGGTCATGCTCGGCACCGCGTTGGCCCGGGCGGAGGAGGCACCCGGGCAGGGGTGGCACTGGGGGGCCGAGGCCCATCACGCCGATGTTCCCCGCGGTGTGCGCACCCGGGTGGAGACCGTGGCACCCCTGGAGCAGCTCCTGCAGGGTCCGTCCCATCACGTGGACGGGACCTCCAACCTCGTCGGCTCGCTACGGCGTGCGATGGCGACCACCGGGTACACGGACCTCAAGGCGTTCCAGCGCTCGGAGGTCGTGATCCGCGGCTGACCTCGGGTCGGCCACGTCGGCCGCCAGGGATTGGGTGCCGCCCGGCGGCGATCACTAGACTGGCACGGTGCTACGGACAGCCCTCAGACCCAAATCACTCGCCGTGCTGGCGGTGTGTCTGAGCATCGCCACCGCGTTCGTGCTCCTGAGCAGGTGGCAACTCGAATCCAGCCACGACGGTCGGACGGTCTACGACCCCGCCAAGGAGGTCGTGACCGACATCGGCGATGTCGTGCCGGCCGGTGAGCCTGCGTTGGCCACCTTCGCGGACCAGGCCGTGTCCGCCACCGGGACCTATCGCCCCGATTCCACGGTGGTGATCGCGGACCGGCTGCAGAACGGGACCCGCGGTTGGTGGGTGGTCGACGCCCTCGAGGTGCAGGATTCCGCCGACCAGTGGCCCGACGCCGGGCAGGACCTCGTGATTCCCGTCGTGCGCGGGTGGGTCGAGGACCCGGAGGTAGGACTGGACACCGAACCGCCGTCGGGGGAGGTCGCCGTCGTCGGACGATTCCTCCCACCGGAAGCGCCCGTGTCCACCGAGGACCAGCCCGAAGGCGTGTACGCCTCCCTCTCACCGGCCCAGCTGACCAACGTGTGGGACGCCCCGGTCTACTCGGGGTTCGTGACGGCCGACGCGGAGTCTGCCGCGGCCGACGGGCCCCGGATCGATGCCGACGGCACGCTGCCCCAGGACGGTTCCTTGCTCAGTGGGGACCTGGAGATCGTCCGGGTGGACCAGCAGCCCACGGACACGTCCGTGAACTGGCTCAACGTGTTCTACGCCCTGGAATGGGTGGTCTTCGCGGGCTTTGCTCTGTGGATCTGGTTCCGCTCCGTCCTCGACGACCACCGGCGTGAGACCGATCCCGAGTCCTGGTTCGTCCTGGGTGGGGACGAGACCCCGTACTACTGGGACGATGAAGCGGAGCGTTACTACTACTACGACCCCGTGGCCGACACCTACTACTACTTCGACGACCAACCGAGCCGTTCCGGGTCCTCGAGCGGCTCGGGCCCCCGCACAGAAAGCGATCAGATCTGATGACCCCCTCTTCCGAGAACGCCCGGCACCAGGACGCGGATTCCGCACCCAAGCCCCGCGAGCGGACCGACGGTGTGCGCGTCCCGGTGCCGGAGGGGGCCGACCCGTCCAAGGCGGCTCGCCCCGGGAGCCCGGATTCGGCGGCGATCCGCACCCGGCGCCGGTTCGGCGGCACCGAATCCCAGATCCGCGGGGCCCTGGTGTTCTACATGGTGTGCGCCTGGGTCTCCGGTACCTTCCTGCTCCTGCTGGTCGCGGAGATGATCACCCGCTACGGCTTCGGTTACGACCTGATCGCGGGGGGAACGTGGGCGGCCACCGGGGAATCGAACTTCCTGGGGTTGCGCAACAACGACCTCATGACGATCGACGGCGGCGTCAACGTATCCACCTGGATCCTGATCGTCCACGGCTGGTTCTACGTTGTGTACCTGTTCTCCTGTTTCCGGGTCTGGTTGCTCATGCGCTGGCCGTTCCCGCAGTTGATCGTGATGGCCCTGGGTGGTGTGGTCCCGTTCCTGTCCTTCATCGTCGAACGCAAGATCCACCGCACTACGACGGCGGAGTTGGCAGCCAACCCCAAGGCAGCCAAACGTTACTGATTCACCTCCTGGTTGGTTCCCGGGCGCCCCGGAACGACTCCCGGGCAGGTTCTGTCCGACTCCGGATCCGCACTCCGGTGCCCTAGAATGACGGCCGTGACATCGCAGCCTTTTGACCCGGCCCACCTTTCCGCAGATGCCCCTGACCAGGGGCCCGTGCTCGTCGTCGACTACGGGGCTCAGTACGCCCAGCTGATCGCCCGCAGGGTCCGGGAAGCCGATGTCTATTCGGAGATCGTTCCCCACACGCTGTCCACGCAGGAGATCCTGGCCAAGAACCCGTCGGCCCTGATCCTGTCGGGCGGGCCGTCCTCGGTCTGGGCGGAAGGCGCTCCGCAGCGCGACGCCGCCCTGTTCGAAGCTGGCGTGCCCGTCCTCGGCATCTGCTACGGGTTCCAGGTCATGGCGCAGGCACTGGGCGGCACCGTCGCCAAGACCGGCGCACGCGAATACGGCTCCACGGACATTGCCGTGAACGTCACCGACGGCGCGGAGCCCACCTCGATCCTGGCGGGTACCCCGGCCACCCAGGTCGCCTGGATGAGCCACGGTGATTCCGTGACCCAGGCTCCTGAGGGCTTCGAGGTCCTGGCCTCCTCACCCGGTGCGCCCGTCGCGGCGTTCGCCGACGCCTCCCGGAAGCTGGCCGGTGTGCAGTGGCACCCGGAGGTGCGGCACTCCCGGTTCGGTCAGCAGGTCCTGCGGAACTTCCTGTTCGACGTCGCGGGACTGCAGCCCACTTGGTCCACGGAGAACATCATCGAACGCGAGGTCGCCAAGATCCGCGACCAGGTCGGCGACGGTCGCGCCATCTGCGGCTTGTCCGGGGGAGTGGACTCGGCCGTTGCCGCCGCGTTGGTGCAGCGGGCCATCGGTGACCGTCTGACCTGCGTGCTGGTGGACCACGGACTCATGCGTCAGGACGAGGTCGAACAGGTCGAGACCGAGTTCGTCGCCGCAACGGGCGTCAACCTGCACATCGCCCGCGAATCGGACCGGTTCCTGGGCGCCCTGGCGGGAGTGACCGAACCCGAGACCAAGCGCAAGATCATCGGCCGCGAGTTCATCCGCGCCTTCGAAGCCGCCGAAGCCGAGGTGCTGCTGGAAGCCAAGGCGGAAGGCGCTAAGGTGGGCTACCTGGTCCAGGGGACCCTGTACCCGGACGTCGTCGAATCCGGCGGTGGCGAGGGTGCGGCCACGATCAAGTCCCACCACAACGTGGGTGGCCTGCCCGAGGACCTCGAATTCGAACTGGTCGAGCCCTTGCGGGAACTGTTCAAGGACGAGGTCCGCGAAGTCGGCCGCCAGCTCGGGTTGCCCGAATCGATCGTCGGTCGGCAGCCGTTCCCCGGCCCCGGACTGGGCATCCGCATCATCGGTGAGGTCACCGAGCACCGTCTGGACATCCTCCGCCGCGCCGACGCCATCGCCCGCGCCGAGCTGACGGCGGCGGGTTTGGACAACGAGGTGTGGCAGATGCCCGTGGTGTTGCTCGCCGACGTCCACTCGGTCGGGGTCCAGGGCGACGGGAGGACCTACGGGCACCCCATCGTGCTGCGTCCCGTGTCCAGCGAGGACGCGATGACCGCCGATTGGTCCCGGTTGCCCACCGAGTTGCTGGCCAGGATCTCCAACCGAATCACCAACGAGGTCGAGGAGATCAACCGCGTGGTCCTCGACGTCACCTCCAAACCCCCCGGAACGATCGAATGGGAGTGATCGGTCGGGCCCCCACCGGCCGATCCCTCCCACGGGCCGAGCACCGCTGGCCCCACACGCCCTGACCGGGGCCGTGTCCGGGGCCCGCCCCAAGTGCTCGTGCCCCGCCCCCACGCCTTCACGCGTTTGACTTCATCAGGAGAAGCTTTGTCCCCCTCGTCCAACCCGTCTCCCCAACCGGGCACGGTCTCCCTCCACGCCTGGACCCGGCAGATGGATGCCTACACGGGCCCGGACACCCTGTTGGACTTCAACCAGGTGGACAACGTCTGCATTGACCTCACCGAGGCGAACTCCTCGGGGCAGGCTCAGCTGCTCATGGGGCGTCCCACCCGGTTGTCGACCATCCTGCGGGAACACCACGAGTTCAACCGCGCGGCCTCGGCTGCCCGGGCGCTGCGCACCAAGGTGCATGAACTGTCCACCCAGCACGGGTTGGACGCCGCGTACCTCGCCGCGGGAACGGCGTCGTGGCTGTACCAGGGGCCCGCCGGCCGCGGTCCCCAGGGCAGCTTCAAGGCCGGGGCGGAGAAGCGCTTCATCGCCCCGGTCCTGCTGGCCCCGGTCACGATCAAACCGCGGGCCGACCACGACGACTTTGACCTGCAGCTCGTCGGGCCCGCCCGCCTGAACCCTGCGCTGGTCAGGCGACTGCTCGAGGACCACGACGTCGACCTGAGCACCGGTGAGCTGGCCCGTCTGGCCTACGGGACCCGTCGACTGGACCCCGCCCCGGTGCTGGAAACGCTGCGGGCGGTGGCCGCTGACGTTCCCGGCATGCACGTCGAACACCGGCTGCTGATCTCGACCTTCGCCGACCTGCACGACCGCCCCGCAGACGATCGTGTCCCGGCGCGGACCGCCGTCGTCCGCGATCTGGCCAAGCTCAAGGAATCGGGGGCCGTGGTCCCGCAGATCAGCCCGATCACCGTGAACGCTGCGCCGTTGGACGAACGCGACCCGGCGGACGAGTTGCTGTTGTTGGACGCCGACCCCTCACAGCAGGAGGTCGTGGACCTGGCCACCGAGGGGAACTCCTTCGTGGTCAAGGCGGCTCCCGGCACCGGGCAGATCGCCACGGCGGTCAACACCGTCGGTGCCTTGGTCGCCGAAGGCCGGTCCGTGCTGGTGCTGGCCGAGCGCCGCTCCACCCTGGCCGACTTCCACCGTGGATTCGAGATGCTGGGGCTCAGCTCCACCGTGTTGAAGCTCGGATCGCATCTCACGGGGGAGGACGTGGCCCAGCAGCTGATCCAGGCCATCACCCGTAACGAACGGGCCACCGAGCCGGACCTGGGCGCTCTGCACGACCAGTTGCGCTCCACGCGCGCCAAGCTGTCCGGGCACATCGCCTCCCTGCACTCGCACCGCTCACGCTGGGGTGCCTCCCCGTACCAGGCCATGCAGGCCCTGGCCGATCTGACCTCCCGCACGGACGGGCCGCGGACCAAGGTGCGGTTCTCCCGCGGCGTCCTGGACGCCTCGGCCCACAGGCAGGAGATCACCCGTCAGCTCGAGCGGGCCGCCGACCTGGGGGCTTTCGAGGCCAAGGTTCTGGAAGGGCCGTGGGAAGGCGCTCGCCTGGTCAACGACGAGGAAGCCCGCCAGGCACGCCACCTGGCGCAGTCACTGCTGCTCGAACTGACCACGCTGGAAACCGGGATGCGCAAGGTCCTGGCCGTCTCCGACCTGGCACCGGCGGCGACCGTCCCGGAATGGGGGCAGCAGCTGCGGCTCCTGCAGGAGGTCCGGGACTCGCTCAAGCGCTTCACCCCGGACATCTTCGACCGTCCGGTCACCGATCTGATCGCGGCCACCGCAGGATCCTCCTGGCGCAAGGACCACGCCATCGAGATGTCAGGCCTGCAGCGCTCGCGGTTGCGCAAGGCCGCCAAGGAGTACATCCGTCCCGGGGTGCACCTCACGGATCTGCACTCGGCCCTGGTCAAGGTTCAGTCCGAACGGGACCGTTGGCGGTCCTGGTCCTCCAAGCTCGAACAGCCCGCCGTGTCCGAGGACATCGACGGCGTCGCCGCGACCCACAAGCGCTTCATGGAAGACCTGGAGGGCCTGGCGATCGCTCTGGAGGGCTCCGCCACGGGCCGTGGGCTGGTGGATCGCGACGCCAATTCCCTGAGGGAGATCCTCAACGACCTCATCGACGACGAGGAGAACCTGGCCACGATCCCCGAGCGCATCCTGCTGCTCGAGGGCCTGCGTGACCGTGGACTGGGCGAGTTCATCGACAGCCTGGTCAAGGACCGCACACCGAAGGACAAGGTGTCCGAGGAGTTCGACCTGGCCTGGTGGCAGTCGATCCTCGAAGCCATGGTCTCCGGGGACGACTTCCTCCCGATGACCGACGGGCCCTCCCTGCGCACGGCCGAGCAGCAGTTCCGCCGCGCCGACTGGACTCACATCTCCTCCGGCCCCTCCCGCCTCGAGTGGTCGCTGGCGCAGCGCTGGCACACCGCGGTCTCTTCGAACCCCGAGGCCACCGGGCAGCTCCGGGAGATGCTCCGCCACGGGTCTGCTCCGCTGCACCACGTGCTCAAGGCCTGCGAACCCCTCGTTGCCTCCTTGGTGCCCGTGTGGACCGCGAGCCCGTTGGTGCTCTCGGCCGCGTTGCCGGAAGACGTGGACGTGGACGCCGTCGTCGTCCTGGACGGGGAATCCTCACCGCTGGCCTCCGTGCTGCCCGCCGTCACGCGCTCCCGCCAGGTGATCGTGTTCGGTGACCCCGCGCTCGGCGTTCCGCGCCCGTTCACGGTGGCGCCCATGACCTCGCCGCAGCGCAACGCCCCGGCGGAGATCGATTCCGCGTACGACGCCTTGGCCCGCGTGGTTCCCGAGCAGGTACTCACCACCCTGTACCGGGACATGGCTCCCGAACTGTTCGAGCAGCTCAACGAGGATTTCTACGATTCCCGCCTGACGCGCATGCCCACGGCCGATGCCGTGATCGGTGGAAAGCCGATGCTGCAGGTCGAATACGTGCCGGACGGCGTCGGGGTCGAGACGGCCGGCAGCCAGGGGGTCCAGTCGCCCAATGCCGAGGTGCGCCGCGTGGTTCAGCTGGTCCTGCGGCACGCCTCGCGTACCCCGGACCGTTCGTTGGCCGTGGTCACCCCGAGCGCCGCGCACGCGACGCGCGTGGCACAAGGCGTCCGCGCTGTCCTGCCGCAGCGCCCCGAGTTGGCCGAGTTCTTCAAGGCCGGTACGGAGTCCTTCCGCGTGGTCGACCTGCGGCGTGCCGTGGGGCTGCAGCGTGACACCGTGATCTTCAGCCTGGGCTTCGGCCGGACCGACGACGGACGCGTGCGCCCCTACTTCGGGGAGCTTTCGGAACGATTCGGCCGCCAGAACTTCGTCCTCGGGCTGACCCGAGCCAGGCACCAGACCCTGGTGGTTTCCTCCGTCCACCCGGACGACGTCGAACCGCACACCCTGCACCAGGGTGCGCGCGACTTCCATCGCCTGCTGGCGCGACTCGAGGAGCTCGGCAACGTCCAGCAACCCGCGCAGCTGGATCCGCTGGTTCCCGCTCAGGACGAATCAACGGTCCCCGAGGAGGCCCCTGAGACGACGACGCCGGAGGCCGCCCAGCAGGAAGCCGCCGGACGGGACACCACGGAGCCGGAGGTCGAGGTGAGCGACGGGGCGTCTGAGGCAGGCGAGCCGACCACCGGTGACACGGAGTCCGAGTCCTCGGCTGACGCGGAGGGCTCCGGCGCACAGGATTCCGAGATGCAGGGCTCCGAAGTGCAGGATTCGGAGGCGGAGGACGCAGCCACCGCGCCGCGGGACGAACCCACGACTTCTCGGCCTGTGCTCTCCCTGGTGCGCAACGACGAGGCCGACGGTCCTGAAATCACCCGGCATCCCTCGTCACCGGAGGAACCGGGCGGGGAGGAACCCGCGGCGCGGGGTGTTGAAGACGACGAGCGGGAGGCCCAGCCCGAACCGGTGCGCGCGGTCGTTCACGATCCCATGGAACTCGCGGACGCCGCCGTGCACGAGGACGCCTTGGTGCAGGACCTGTCGCGTCGTCTGGTGCAGCGGGGCGCGGTGGTGCGCCACCACTTCCAGGACAAGATCGACCTGGTGGCCTGGGCCGAAACCGCGGAGTCGATGTCCGCCGGCGCTGTGGTCAACGGGCGGCGGCGCCCCGAGGGACAGCCCCTGCGCATCCCGGTGGCGGTCGAGTCCGACGGCTCCGAGGAGGCCGCCGCGATGTCCGTGCGCGAACGGTCGCGGCTGCGTCCGCAGAACCTGGAGCGAGCCGGGTGGAATTACCTCACCCTGTGGACCATCGAGGTGTTCACCGACCCGGACACGGTCGCGGACCTCATCCGTCGTTACCTGGGGCTGCCGACTCCCGGTGCCACCAAGCGTGGCCCGGTCCGGGACGACGCCGACGCGCAGGCGCCCGGGGACCAGGGGTGACCGAGGGGCCCTCCGGACAGCGCCGTCCCCGCGGGACGAGGCGTGCGACGGGTGGGCGCCCCGCAAAGCCTGCGGACCCAGGCGTCGCCCGTCGTGACTCACAGGGCGAGCCGCGGCTGCCCGGTTGGGAACCTGCTGCCGACCCGGAGTCCCCGATGGAACGGGACGGCGGTGAATCCCGCGGGGACTGGCTCAAGTCGCAACGCCCCCCGCACTGGGGCTGACTCCGGGCACAGCCCTGGGGGGCGCTGCGGACGCCGGGACGGACACCGTGGAACGGCCTCCCGGTCATTCCTCCGGTGCGACCGTCCCGGGAACCTCGGTGCCGGATGACACCAGGACCGGGACCAACTCCTCTCCGTCGCTGGCGGCGATGCGCTGTGCGGTCTGGGCATCGGCTCCGACCACCAGCAGGTCCTGTTGCGAGTCCGTGGTCGATGACGAGAGCAACCCGTCGGTCGGTTCGGTCGGGTCGGCGACCCACAGGACGGTGACGTCTCCGGCCACGACCTCCTGCGTTTGCTCGGACCCGTCCGCCGCGCCCGATCCCCCGGGGGAGGCGCTTGCGCTCGCGTCCTCCCCGTCCGCGGGTGGATCGGCGCGATCGAAGGGGCTGTCCTGCGTCCCTTGGCGAACCAGGTCAACCGTCTGCCCCGGACGCAGATGCGTGAGCGAACCGGAATCGGGAACTCTGATGGTGACCGCGGTGGTACCCGCGGGTTGGCCGTCCAGCAGATCGGGGCCGACCACGCTGGGGCCCGTGAGCGGCTGCCCCTCCACCACGGCGGTGGACAAGGTCCGACCCACCCAGTGCTCGATCGTCCCGGGGGCTGCTCCTGCGGCGGTGAGTTCCACGTCTCCGTCGGAGTCCGGTTCGGACGAGTCGCCTTCGGGCGCCAGCGTCACCGGATAGTCGACCACCTCCAGGTCTGCCTCCGTGAGGACGGCACCGGCGCCCAGGGAGTTGGCGGCAACGACGACGGGCACGGTCTCACGCTCATCGGGACTGAGCTGCATGACGGCCACCGCCACGGCGATGCTCAGGAGCGCGGCCGCGACCAGCCGACGCCGTCGGGAGACCGCGGTGCGCAGCTGAATGGCCAGGGGATAGCGCGGGCGTTGGTGCCGGCCACGGTGACGGAGACCGTTGAAAAGCCCCGAGGAGCGCGTGGGGCGTCGGGTGGGGCCGGAGCGTTGCCGTGAACCAGCCGTGGAGGCCCGGGAAGCCCGGGAGGTCCGTGAAGACTGGGGCGAGCGAGTATGACCAGGGAGCCGCATACGGGCACGCTAGGTCTGGTGCGTCGACGTTCGTCGTTCTCCACCGGCGCCCGGACCGGCACCCTTGGCCGGGGCCGGGGTCAGGACCCTGTGGAGCCGGAACCGCCAGAGGCGGCCGAAGACTTCGTGGCGGAGGACGAGCCGGAGGAACCGGAACCCGTGGCGAAACCCGCGGAGGATCCCGAGGATGCCGTCGGGGAGGATTCGGCGCTGGACTTCTTGGCCGAGGACGCCTCTGAGCTTCCCGTGGATCCACCTCCGGACGTGGCAGTGGAGTCCTTGCGGGAATCGGTTCGGTAGAAGCCGGAGCCCTTGAACACGACGCCCACGGAGTTGAACTGCTTGCGCACCTCACCCGAGCACTCGGGGCAGACCTTGATGGGATCGTCCGAGAACGACTGACGAACGTCGAACTGGTGGCCGCAGTTCTTGCACTTGTAGGCGTAGACGGGCAAGCGATGCTCCTGGGGTGTCGGTGGCCGGAATCGGGAAGTGATTCTACGCCGCGGTTTCGCGGATCCCGCGCTCGGTCAGCGCCCAGCGGAGACGGGCGTCCCACGAGTCGGTCGGGACGCCACCCGCAGGCAGCACCTCTCGATCGAAGAGGCAGGCCACACAGGGAACGGAGGAGTCCAGGGTGGCCAGGAACGTGTCGTAGTAGCCCCCGCCCATGCCCAAGCGCACACCGTTCGCGTCGACGGCCAGGGAGGGGACCAGGACGAACGCAGGATCAGCGACGACGGCGACCCGTTCGCCCGTCGGTTCCAGCAGCCCTCCGGGGCCGGTCGGTTCGAACCGGGTGGAGGGAAGCCATCGCGACCAGGCGAGCTTCCGTCCGGGGCGGGCGACGGGCAGCCAGACCGGGCGTGACCGGGACAGCAGCCGTAGCCCCGTTTCCAGCGGTGGTTCCTCTGAAGTCGGGAAGTACGCCAGGACGGACCCTGACGGGTAGCGGGCATCGAGTGCTTCCAGACCCGCCCGGAACCCGGACTCCGCCCTCTCGAGGGTTGCTGCAGGGACATCGCGGCGCGCGGCGCGGAGGGACTTGCGCAGCGCGCCCTTGCCGCCGTCCGCAGCACCGCCGTCGGCGAGGGACACACCGTCCGAATGCATGTTCATGAACTCGTTTCTGGTCGTCGGTCCGTCCACAGTGCGGGGGACGATCTGCTCTGTGGCCTGCGGCGCAGGTCACGCGGGCGGGGTCCAGATGGGGTGGAGCGGCCCGGAATACCCACCACCGGCACCTGATGGTGTGGGCCGACTGGCGGCTCCTGGCGGAGGCCGGGCCGCCGTCAACCCGTGTTCGTCCGATAGTCTCAGGCCATGACCCAAGAGAACACGCAACACCCCGTTCGGAAGGCCGTACTACCAGCCGCCGGCCTCGGTACACGCTTCCTCCCGGCCACGAAGGCGACCCCCAAGGAAATGCTCCCTGTGGTCGACCGCCCCGCCATTCAGTACGTCGTGCAGGAAGCTGTGGACGCCGGTCTGGACGACCTCCTGGTCATCACCGGCCGGTCCAAGCGCGCTCTTGAAGACCACTTCGACCGGATCCCCTCGCTCGAGGACCAGTTGGAGGCTTCCGGCAAGGACAAACTGCTCGAGGCCGTTCAGCACGCCTCCGACCTCGGCGATCTCCACTACCTGCGCCAGGGCGACCCCAAGGGCCTGGGCCACGCTGTGCTGCGGGCCAAGACCCACGTGGGACACGAACCGTTCGCGGTGCTGCTCGGCGACGACCTGATCGACGAGAAGGAATCCCTGCTCGAGGACATGATCAAGGTCCAGGAGTCCACGGGCGCCACGGTCATCGCGCTCATGGAGGTCCCGCAGGAAGCCATCAGCTCGTACGGTTGCGCCGACGTCTCCGTCGTCGAAGGCCAGGACTACGTCAAGGTCAACCGCTTGGTCGAGAAGCCCAAGCCGGAGGAGGCCCCCTCCAACCTGGCGATCATCGGCCGTTACGTCCTGCACCCGGACGTGTTCGAGGTGCTGGAGCACACCGAACCGGGTGCCGGTGACGAGATCCAGCTGACCGACGCACTGCAGGAACTGGCCGGGCGCGACGGCGAAGGCGGCGGCGTCTACGGTGTGGTCTTCCGCGGCCGCCGGTATGACACCGGTGACAAGCTCTCCTACCTCAAGGCCAACATCACCATCGCCTCCGAGCGTGAGGACCTGGGTCCTGACCTGCGCGAGTGGTTGGTGGAGTTCACCAAGGGGCTCGAGACCAAGTGACCAGTCGGGCCGTGTGGCCCGTGAGCCTTTCCTGGGGAGACCTGCGCCTGCGGCCCTTGCGTGCGGCCGACCGCTACGAATGGGACGCGGTGCGCTGGCACAACCGGGAATGGCTGGCCCCCTGGGAGGCATCCCAACCCGAACCGTCCGAACGACCGCCGTCGTTCGGACGGTTCGTTCGTGGGCAGAACCGGGAGGCACGGGCCGGTCGTTGTCTGCCGTGGCTCATCACGGAGCAGGATCCGGGAACGGGCAGGTTCTCCCTGGTCGGTCAGCTCACGGTGTCGTCGATCATCCGTGGCGCCTTCCAGTCGGCCACCCTGGGGTACTGGGTCGACGGTCGGCAGGCCGGTCGCGGCATCGCTCCGTTGGCTGTCGCGATGGCCACGGACTTCTGTTTCGAGCATCTCGGACTGCACCGGATGCAGGTCAACATCCGGCCCGAGAACGCAGCCTCACTGCGCGTGGTCGAGAAACTCGGCTTCCGGGAAGAGGCGTATTTCAAGGACTACCTGCACATCGCCGGCGCGTGGGCGGACCACCGCGCGTTTGCGTTGACGGCACCGGAGGTACCCGACGGACTGGTTCGACCCTTCACCGGAACGGAGGTCGGGCTCACGGTCCACCCGCGCTGAGTGGCACCGCCGTGGCCCCATCCGGCGAGCAAATATGCCGGAACGGTCATGTCGGGAAAATCCGCGCAGACACGCCTGAGCGCGGCGCATTACACGCGTGTGATTCTCGGTTAGTGTTGTCCACGATCGCGCGGCCGCACCTTCTGTTGCGGCTTCGGATCCACTTCCCACCAACGCCGAGATCTCGAAGACAACCGGCGCGGGTACACCTGAGCTCGCGTCCGATGACCCCCAAGGAGTCAGGATATGGCCATCAGTGCGACCAAGAAGGCTGCCACCGCCTTCGAGGGCCTGAACATCAAGTGGGACCGCACCATCATTTTCATGCTTGGTTGCGCGGCCCTCTTCCTGGCCGTTGTCACGGGGATCTTGGCACCGCTGACCGCTGCGGTGACCTGGCCTTGGCCGGTGTTCCTGGTGCTGGTCGGCGCGGGCTCGATTGCAGCCCTGCGCTACCTGGCCGTTCAGGAACGCCGCGAGCGTGCTGCAGGCACGCCCGAGGGCACCGCAGCGGACGGCGTGGTGGACGCCGCGACTTCCGGCCGTCGGGACTCCGACGACGCCGCCCGCGCCGCCGTGTTCAACAATGAAGAACACGTTGCCCAGGAGTCCGTTCGGCGCGAGCAGAAGCAGCTGGCGGATCTGGACCTCCCCGAGGACAAGGCGTTCCTGAGCGATCTGCGCTTTGCCGAGGACGCCTCCGGCGCCGAGTACTCCGTCCCCGCAGGGGAGCCCGCGCCGGCCGAACTGCCCGAGCGGCTCAGCGAGGCAGAGATCGAGGCTGCGCCGGCCTCCGCGAAGGTCGTCCGCGACCTTCCGACCCACGACGAACTCGTGGCCGCTGCCAAGATGGTCGCCGAGAAGTCGGCTCAGGCCTCCGGTTCCACGTGGGAGCCCGTGCCCGTGCCCAAGCCGACCTACGCCCGTACCGCCGTCGCACGCCGGGAAGCTCCCCAGGCACTGGCCGTCCCCAAGGCCCCCGTTGCCACCCGCGGTCAAAGCCTGAAGGATGCTGCCAAGGCTCCCGAGCCCGCCGCCAAGACGCCCGGCATTGACCTGGACGACGTTCTGAATCGACGCCGCGCCTGATTCCGACCTTAAGGAACCTCATGACCCCGAACGTGCAGTTGGAGGTCGAGCGCAAGTACGAAGTGCCGACCGGTGCCGAGCCGGACTGGTCCGCGCTTCCCACCCTGGTCGTGGAGCCGGAGGTGGAGAGCCGAGCGTTGGAGGCCGTGTACTTCGACACCGCGTCGGACCGACTTGCCGGTTTCGGGATCGCGTTGCGCCGCCGCAAGGGCGGGCCGGATGCCGGCTGGCACCTCAAGTACCGGGACGAACTCGGGAAGCATGAACTCCACGTCCCGCTGCTCAAGTCTTCGGAGCGCATGCCCGCGCAGATGAAGCAGTACGTCGCCGGGCTCGCAGCGGGCGCGGACCTCACGCCGCTGGCCACCGTGCGCAACGATCGCGCGGTCCTCAAGGTGATGCACCCGGACTTCGGCCAGGTGGCGGAGATCTGCATCGACGACGTCGTGGCCACCGCCGAGCGCACCGGTGTGCATCGGACCTGGGCCGAGTACGAGGTCGAACTGGTCAACGGGACCGGGGCCGATGGTGAAGAGGTCTTCGCCGAGCTGGAAACCGTGCTGCTGACGGCGGGTCTGACGCCGTCCACGTCCACGGCAAAGATTGCCCGTGCCCTGGGCGCGGAAGACGGCGCCCCCGCCGTGACCGTGATCGTGCCCGAAACGGCCGATCAGTCCGAGTCACCCAAGAAACAGGGCTCCGCGAAGAAGTCCAAGAAATCCAAGAAGTCCGACAAGGACAAGGGCGGCAAGTCCAAGAAGTCCGAGTCGGCCGAAAAGGTCGAGTCGGCTACTCAGGCCGAGGATTCGGCTGAAACCCAGGTGACCGCGGAGGACCAGGTCGTCGCCCTGGCCAACCAGTCGCTGGCCCAGCTGCTCTATGCGGATTTCCTGCTGCGGATCGGTGACCCCTCTGGGGTGCACGCCGTTCGCGTGGCCGCGCGTCGTCTGATCGCCGTGATCCAGGGCATCGGGGACGAACTTGCTGGGACCAACCACCCGGGGTTGGCCGACCAGCTGTCGGTGTTGAGCGATCGGCTCTCGGCGGCCCGCGATGCAGAAGTCGTGGTGGAACTGCTGCCGGGCCGTGCCGCCGTCGTGGCGGAGAACGTGAGCGATGCCGGACTGGGACAGCTCAAGGCCATGGCTCAGGACCACCGCGAGTCCACCCGGTCGGCTGCGGTCCGTCACCTCAACGGGCGCGCGCACATGCAGTTGCTCACCGAACTCACCTCCTGGGCCGAAGGTCTGCAGCTCACTCCCGAGGCGCGTGAACTCTCGGCGAAGAAGCTGGCCACGCGCGCCGTCAAGCGGTGGAGCCAGGCAGTTGCGGACGCGGAAGCGTCGCTGCAGTCAGAGTCCGAGCCGAGTGCTGCGGAGACGGATGCCAAGTCCGGGACCAAGAAGACTTCGGCGGCCGTGAATGCCGTGCACGCCCACCGCAAGGCTCTGCGGAACCTGCGCTACGGGCTCGAGGGGCTGTCCGTCACCGCGGGACTCCAGCCCAAGAAGGCCTGGCGTGGTCTGTTGGACAACACCCAGGACACCCAGGCCGAGCTGAGCGAGATGATGGATTCGGCCGTCATGGACGACTGGTTCGGGCTGGCCGCGCGATCCCTGATCCGCACGGGTGGTGACCGCTACGTGGTCGGCCTGCTCCACGGCCAGGAACGCGCGCGCCTGCAGGACTACGAGACCCGTGCGCCGGAGCTGATCGACAGGCTACTGTCGGAAGTGTCACCCGACGCCTGATCCGTAGGAGCTCCCATGGCCGTCTTCGAGTCCACCGAACACGTCGGCCATCCCGCCGAGGACGTTTACCAGTGGCACCGGCGGCCGGGGGCTTTGACGCGTCTGAGTCCTGAATGGGCGCAGACCGTGGTCGAAGAGTCCTACCCACCGCTGGTTCCCGGTACCCGGGCGCGGCTCAAGACCGCCGTACCCGGCACCGCCGGGACCGTTCGGGTTCCGTTCGTCGCCGAGCACGACGACGGCCCCACCCCTCGGTCGTTCGTCGATCGCATGGTCAAAGGTCCGATGCGCTCGTGGACCCACACGCACGTCTTCGACGGCGACGAGTCATGCATGGTGCGTGACCGGGTGGAATACGAACTCCTGCCCGGAGGCCTGGGCGGTGGCGGGAACACTTTGGGGAAGTATGCAGGGACATTCACGGACCGGTCCGTCCAGTCGATGCTGACCAAGACCTTTGCTGATCGCACGGCGCGGTTGCGCGCCGATCTGGACCTGCAGGCGGCGCTTTGGGCCCGTTCCGGGCAACGCCTGAACGTTCTGATCGGCGGGGCTTCCGGTCTGGTGGGTTCGCAGGTGGCGGCACTGTTGTCCACGGGCGGGCATCAGGTCCGCAGGCTGGTCCGCGGCGAGGCACGTCGGGCGGACGAGGTCCGGTGGGACCCCGCCAGCGGTGACCTTGATCCTGCGGCCGTGGCCTGGGCGGATGTGATCGTCCACCTGGGCGGGGCATCGATCGCCACCCGGTTCACGGACAAGAACAAGCAGAAGATTCTGTCCTCCCGCGTGGACAGCACGGAGCTGATCGCCAAGACCTGCGCGGCTATCCCTGCGGCTGATCGACCCCAGGCCTTTGTGTGTGCCTCCGCGGTGGGTGCCTACGGTGCCGACAGTGGGGACCGGATCCTGACGGAGGACCAACCGTACGGTGACGGCTTCCTGGCGGAGGTTTGCCGGGAGTGGGAGGCTCGGGCCGCCAAGGTTGAAGACCTGGGGATGCGCCGGGTCTCGATCCGGACCGGCCTCGTGCTCAGCTCCCTGGGTGGGCTCCTGAGAGTTCAACTGCCGCTGTATCTGGCCGGAATGGGGGGACCCGTGGGAACCGGTCGGCAGTGGATGTCCTGGGTGTCCTTGGACGACATGGCGGGTATCTACGCAACGGCCGTCGTCGACGACGCTGTCCACGGCCCGGTCAACGCGGTGGCGCCCAACCCCGTCCGACAAGCCGACTTCGCCAAAGAACTCGGACGGGCTCTGCACCGCCCGGCGGTACTGCCCGTCCCGGCGATGGCCCCGGCCGCACTGTTGGGCCGGGAAGCCTCCCGGGAGTTGGCGTTGGCCAGCCAACGCGTGGCTCCTCGCGCGATGGAAGCCGTGGGTTACGGGTTCCGGCACTCACAGTTGAGAGACGCACTGGCGTGGACACTGCCGCCGCAGGGTCCTGTGGGTCCCGATTCTTCCCGGGCCTGAAGCCGGTCGAGTTTGACGTCTTGAGGAGGAACGCGATGGCCAAGCACAGCAGCAGGCGGTCGCCCGAAGGCAAACGGATCCGTCGCCTTCGGACGGGACTGTCCCCGCGGACGCGACGGTCGGTAGGCCGGGAGGTCGCGCGCGGCCCCGCGAACGTGTTGACAGAGGTGGAACACAGCACCGGGTTGCACGCGCGGAAGCTCGTGGACCTGCGCCACGGAGCCCGTGGGGGAAGCGTGGCGGTGGTCGAGGTCGACGGCTCCACATCCGCTGCCGGTCCCGCACCGGACCGCTACGTCGTCGGCCTGAACACCGACGGGCGGGTGGTTTCGTGCGTACTGACAGAGCGCCGGGCCGAACAGGCGCCCACCGACGTGGTCTCCCCGGTCCTACCCATGGAGCTCGGCTTGCGGGCAGACCTGGACACGGACGTGGCGATCTCCGTCCGGCGGTTCAACGTGCTCAACCTGCGGCTGCGCGGGTCGATCAAGCCGTCGAAGCACAAGCGGCTCGGGCGGCGCAGGCGGGGTTGAATCCGGGTACGGGGCCCGGCGTCGTCGTCCAGGGCCGGAAGATCAGACCTGGCTGCCGGTGACCTCAGGGCGGCGCGGCGACTTGGTCAGGAACGGGATGACGGCACCCACCAGCGCCAGGACACCGATCACGGTGAAGGCCGTGGTGTAGCTCGAGGACCCGATCAGCCAGGATGCGATCAGCGGACCGGCGACGCCGCCGATCGACCAGCCGACCAGCATGAGCCCGTAGATGCCGCCCGCGTTGGTCATGCCGAAGAACTTGCCCGCGGTGGACGGCATGGTGCCGAAGCCGCCGCCGTAGCAGGTGTAGATCACGGCGGCCAGGACACCGAAGATCAGCACGGATCCCGCGTGCGGCAGGATGATCAGCGCGATGCCCTGGATGGCCAGGATGCCGACGAAAGCCGGCATCTTGCCGATGCGGTCGGAGATCCAGCCCCACAGGATGCGTCCCGCTCCGTTGAACAGGCCCATGAAGCCCACCAGGGACGCGGCGGCAGCGGCCGAGTAGCTCGAGATGTCAGACGCAGCACTCGCCGCCACGGAGATCAGCGAAATCCCGGCCGTGACCGACAGAGCCAGGATGGCGGTGAGCATGTACCACTGCGGGGTGCGCAGCGCCTGGGCCTGCGTGAAGTCCTGCGTTGCCGCGGGCTTGGTGGTTGCGTCGGCACTGGTGGCAGCCGTCGTCGAGGCCGGGGCCATCGACGGCGGCCGGTAGCCCTTGGGTGGGTTGGCGAAGGTGAAGGCACCCAGCAGGCCGAGCACCAGGTAGGCGATGCCCAGGGGGAGGAACGGGGCTGCGGGTTCCGAGGGGTTGGCCTCGATGAGTCGCTGGGCCACGGGGCTGGTGATCACGGCGCCGAAGCCGAATCCACCCACGGCCAGGCCCGTGATCAGGCCGGCCTTGTCCGGGAACCACTTCTGGAGCATGGCCACGGGGACGATGTAGGCCAGGCCCAGGCCGAAGCCGGAGATCAGGCCGTACCCCAGGATCAGCAACCACAGTTGGCCTGGTTCACGCGCGAAGGACGAGAGCAGGATGCCGATCGAGTACAGCACTACGCCCACCAGGGCGACGATGCGCGGGCCCTTCTTGTCCTGAAGCCGACCACCCAGGAAGGCGCCGATGAAGATCATGCCGATGCACAGCTCGAACGGGATCGCGGCCTGGACCTTGGTGAGGTTCAGTGCCGCGTCCGGTGCCACGAAGGCACGGGAGAACGTGCTCCAGGCGTACACGCCGCCCAGCGCGAGCTGGACCAGGACACCGCCGGCCAGGATCAGCCAACGGTTCGGGGTCTTCCCGGTGGTCTGTGCCGCCGTTCCAGAAGAGGCGTCCGACGTGTGGTGCGTGTGGGAGGATTGGCTCATTGGGGGTTCCTTCCGGTTCTCCGGTGAATCCGTTGGAATTGATGGAAGCCTAACCCTGCTGAGGAACATTCGTCCGGCAATGCGGCCCTGTGGTGCAACCGTGGAGGCAGGGGCTCAGGCCAGATCGAGCAGGTGCTTTGCCGGTACGCCACCGACGACGGTATTCGGAGCCACGTCCTTGGTCACCACGGAGCCCGCGCCGACCACGGCGTTCTCGCCCACGGTCACTCCGGGACAGATGGTGGCACCCGCCCCGACCCAGGCATTGCGTCCGATGTGCACACGGGCGGTGATCACGCTGCGGCGCCGGACCGGGTCGGGATCGTGATTGACGGAGAGGATGGTGACGCGCGGGGCGATCAGGGCGTCGTCGTCAATGGTGATGCCGCCCAGGTCCACGAAGAAGCAGTCCGCGTTGATGAACGCGCGTTCGCCGAATGTGATGTGGCGGCCGAAGTCGGAACGGAAGGGGAGGGCCACGCTGGCGGACTCCGGAACCGGTCGGCCCGTGATCTTCGACAGCCGTTCGCGGATGTCGGCGGGGGAGCGGTACCCGGTGTTGAGCTCGGCCAACAGGCGTGCGTTGTCCTGCACGATCTGGTCCACCAGCCGGAAGGAGGGGTCGTGGAAGTCCTGGAAACCACCGGCCAGACAACGCTCAAGGACGTCGTTGTGCTCCGGGGACTCTGCGGTGGAGGTCATGGTCCTCACCGTACCCAGCGGGCGGAAGGGCAGGAAGGTTCCGCCGATACCTGGCTGGCGACGTCCGGTCGGGTGTTGGATGACTGTCATTGGCCCAAGTGGGCCGTGGGCTTTGCCTGTGAAGGCAGTCATCCACAATGCCGGCACCATGAACGGCCCGGCGATTCTGCCCATCAACGTGGTGGCTCCGTACGTCCTGACGGCGTTGCTGCCGGACGTACGACGGCACGTGTACTTGAGCAGCAGCATGCACTTCGGTGGGCGCTCGCGATTGGAGGGTCTGGACTGGTCGGGCAGGACGACCAGGCGCTCACGTCCTGCGGGTACTGGCACCATCAACGCCGGTCAACGCCGAACGACGCGGTGGCGGACGAGGAGTTCCAGGACCGGCTCATCGCGGCGCTGGGGGAGTACACGGGGGTTCCGGTGGGGCGAGTTGACGGTCGCCGTCGGAACAGGTCTTAAGGCCTAGCCGTGCTGCCGGGCTTCCACGTACTTGACGAAGCTGTCGAGCACCATGGTCCACCCTTGGACGTTCTCGTCCATGGCGGATTATTTTTCGGCCTCCGGCAGGCGGTCGAATCCTGATTCGACGACGGTCACCGCGGTTTCGTTCGAGCCATCTGTGCCGAGGGTGAACTCGACCAATGAGGCGTCTTCCCCGGGGATCGGATCACCGGGCTCGCCCCACAGCAGGCTGAATCGGGAGGGTTCCTGGAACTGCATGATGCGCATGGGCATCAGACCGTGGCCGACCCATTCGAACGTGCCGAGAGATCCGTCGCGCATGCCGTCCGGGAACTGGGCGGGATGACCCCACCAGCGTTCGATCGCCTGCGGATCGGTCAAACATGACCAAGTGATGTCTTGAGGTGCCTTGACGGAAACGGTTCGAGTGATCCGCCCCGCCTGGAAGTGTGCATCGGTCTCGGGGTTCATCTGGCACTCCTGGAGAGAGCGAACAGTGCCTTGCAGCACCAGTGTGGGCAGATGTGTCAGAGGGAGGCAACCGTGTTCCCACGGAGGGGGTAATACCAGTGCCTCCCTGGCGCTGGCGGCCGGTGCCTACGGTGAACACGGCAGTGCAGGAGAGCTTCGGCACTCCGTCGCACCATCGTTGTGAAAGGAATTCCTGTGAAGATCGCAGTTCTTGGGACCGGAATGGTGGGCCGAACCTTGGCGGCCAAGCTCGACGAGGTTGGGCACGACGTCGTGATCGGGACCCGTGACCCGCAGGCCATCCTGGCTCGTACGGACACGGACGCGCTAGGAACCCTCCCTTACTCCCAGTGGCAGACGGAACACCCGGCGATCAGGTTGTCGGCCTATCCCGATGCCGGTGCGTTCGCCGAGGTGGTGCTCAACGCCACTCACGGCGCCGTGTCCTTGCAAGCGCTGGAAGCAGTGGGTGCGGCGAACCTCAGCGGCAAGGTCATCGTGGACGTCGCGCTGCCGCTGGACATGTCCGAAGGCATGCCGCCCACGCTCACCGTGGCGAACACGGACAGCCTGGGCGAGCAGATTCAGCGGGCCTACCCCGATGCCCACGTGGTCAAGACTCTGAACACCGTGTTCTGTGAAGTCATGGTCGACCCGTCCAAGATCCCGGGCGATCACAACATCTTCCTGGCCAGTGACCACGAGGATGCAAAGGCTGTGGCGCTGGACATCCTGCACCAATTCGGCTGGAGCGACGACGTGATCATCGACCTGGGCGGCATCAAGCGAGCCCGTAGCTCGGAGATGTACATGCCGCTCTACTTCACGCTGGCGGGACTTGAAGGAACGTTCGAGGTCAACATTTCCGTCAAGCGGGCGGTGGCGAGCGAATGAACTTGACTCCGGCGTGCTCGGCGGCTGTCAATCCGCGCGGACGACGCTGAGACAGAAGGGGTGCCCGACTGGATCTAGCATGACGCGCCACTGGTCTGGTGAGGGTTGATGATCCGCTTGGCGTGCGCCGATGGCGATCGCTGCTGCCACATCTTGATCAAGGTCCTCCGACGCCAAATCGAGATGCATCTGCTGGAGCTGCGGCCCTTCGGGCCATTCAGGTGCCTGGTAGTGGCTGACCTTCATCAAGGTCACGACCGGCCCTGGCTCCGGGCCAGCCAGGGAAATCACGCCCTTGTCCGGCGAGGCAAAGGCCTGCTGCAGACCGAGAAGCTGGCAGTAGAAAGGTGCCAGCGCAGAGGGCTGTGGGCAATCGATGGAGATGGAGGCCAGCGGTGCAACACGAGTCATGGTCGGAAGGGTAGCTCGGCGGTCGGGCCACGTGTCGGTGGATGGACTCGATCTGTTCGATTCGAGGTTGGGTTCTGTGTCTCGAGGTCAACCGAAGATTAGTCTGCCCAACAGGGGCGGGTTCACTCCCTGCCCTTGGTATATCTAGTCAGGTGCGGCGTGCATTCTGAGATCTCCGAGGCGTCCAGACTGGCCCGTTTCGGGGTCTCTCCGGGACCCTCGTATTGAGCTGTCACCCCTTATTGCTGCTCGAGGTGGAACTGTCGTCCAGGGGTGCGGTCTTCTGTGGGGCCTCGACTCAGCATCGAGGCGCTGCCGGGTACCAACGTTCGGGTTGTCGGATGTCGGACCTATCGCCAACTCGAGTGAACAAGGGGGCGTGAGGAACGTATCGGTGACAACTGATCGTTAGTGCCGGGAGGCGCTGGCGGGGAGGATGTCATCAT
>NZ_JAAOZS010000025.1:0-2180 GCF_011602805.1 Kocuria sp. JC486
AGCCACATCCCACTCGGAGGTTCTCCCTCGTTCAACCCGACCCGCTGCTACCAACGTCATGGCCAGGTACACCTAGGAGATGGGGGACCCCTCCGGAGCGCCAGGTCTGACTGGCGGCAGCCAGAACCGTGGCTCCGGACGGGAACTGCGGGAACAGGAAAAGGACGCCCGCCCACTGGTGTGCTTCGGTCGGCGTGAATCCGAGCCAATGCTCGCTGCGGACAGTGATCTCTCGGTCCGGTACCTCGCGTGGGCGGAAGGTCTCGAACCGATGTGCGGCACGGTTGGAATCGGTGTTCTCACCGAAGGCGGGAGAGGAGGACGAGGACGGCATGTGAGCCACCTTCCCGGGGCGGAGCCCCGTATCGAATCTTGCTCACGACCTGTGCCGGTGAGCCCGTTCTTGATCTGGGGGCACCCGGTCGATGTCGGGTTGCCGCGCGGCCGGCCAGTCCCTGGGCCGCGACTCTTGAACGTGCTCAGAACTCTACCTTCAGGGGCCGACACAGCTGTGGTCGGGGCAGGATACGAGATCTGTGCGTGACGGCGGTGATGTACAGTGCCCCGATCGGGGCGTGTTGCGGAAGCTGGTTACCGCGGTCTGTGCCCCTTGTCTGTCTCCCTCACACCATTGGAGCAACCGTGGAACAGCTCACCGAACTCGTCGGCACCGTCGGCAACTGGATCTGGTACGTCGTCTTCGTCGTGCTGGTAGGGACCGGTCTCTTCCTGACCGTTCGCACGCGTGCCGTGCAATGGCGTTCGATCCCGGAGATGTTCCGGGTTCTGGGGGACCCTCCCGGTGAAGACCCCGACGGCAAGAAGGGCATTTCATCCTTCCGGGCCTTCACCGTCTCCGCCGCATCCCGCGTGGGAACGGGCAACATCGCCGGTGTGGCCATCGCCATCAGCACGGGTGGTCCGGGGGCTGTCTTCTGGATGTGGATGATCGCGGCCATCGGCGGGGCATCGGCGTTCGTCGAATCCCTGCTTGGTCAGCTCTACAAGCGCACCGGACACCACGGGTACTACGGCGGCCCTGCCTACTACATGACGCACGGTTTGAATGCCAAGTGGATGGGCGCCTGGTTCGCGGTGATCATCACCATCACCTACGCCTTCGTGTTCAACTCGGTGCAGGCCAATGCGATCGTGGACTCGATGTCCAGCTCGTTCGGGGTCGATGTCACACCGGGCAACGGAATGGCCTTCAAGGTCGTCGTCGGTCTCCTGCTGGTGATCCTGACGTCGTTGATCATCTTCGGCGGTATCCGCCGGATCTCTGCAGTCACTCAGGCCCTGGTTCCCGCGATGGCGCTGCTCTACATCGCTTTGGGCGTCATCGTGATTGTCATGAACATCACCGAGGTGCCCGCCATGTTCATGCACATCATCGAAGGCGCCTTCGGCATCCGAGAGTTCGTCTCGGGTGGCTTTGCCGCGGCCTTCATGATGGGTCTGCGTCGTGGTCTGTTCTCCAACGAGGCAGGTATGGGTTCTGCCCCGAACGCCGGTGCCACGGCGTCGATCTCGCACCCGGCCAAGCAGGGTTACGTGCAGTCCTTGGGTGTCTACTTCGACACCTTGCTGATCTGCTCGATGACTGCATTCATCGTGTTGCTCTCCAATCCCGAATACGGCACCACCCAGGGCGCTGCCCTGACCCAGACGGCACTGGCCGACCAATTGGGAACCTGGGCCATTCACTTCCTGAGCGTGGCGATCTTCTTGTTCGCCTACTCGTCCGTGATCGGCAACTACTTTTACGGAGAGGCGAACATCCTCTTCCTGACCGGTTCCCGGAAGGCCATGCTGGCATTCCGTCTGGTGACTCTGGCCTTCGTGATGCTGGGCGCCGTGGTCGCACTGGATCTGGTCTGGGCGTTGGCGGATGTGTTCATGGCGTTCATGGCCACCACCAACCTGATTGCCATCGTCCTCCTCTCCGGTGTGGCCGTGAAGGTGCTCAAGAACTACGAGGCACAGCGTCGCCGCGGTGAGGAGCCCGTGTTCACCGGCTCCGACATCCCCGAACTCAAGGGCCTGGACGCCTGGGACGGCAGCGATGTCATCACCACGGGTGCTTTCTGGACCCAGCAGCTCAAGACAGTCAAGCGCTGACACCTCGGCCTGATAAGCCGCGAACGACGTCGGTCCGCACCCTGCCAGGGTGCGGACCG
>NZ_JAAOZS010000025.1:2190-33119 GCF_011602805.1 Kocuria sp. JC486
CCCCCCGCCCCCCCCCCCCCAGAGCGGCCCCCGCCCGCCCCCCCCCCCGCGCGGGGGGGGGCCGCCCCCACCTTGCTTTCCCGGCTCGGAGCGATCAGGAGAGGGCCGTCAGGGGCCAGAGGGCGAACAGTGCCGCGGCGGCCACGAAAGCCAGGTGGAGGAACAGGAAGACCGTGGAGGCCGTCTTGACGCCGGAGCCCCTGAACTCGGAGGCACCCATGCTCAGGTGCGGGACGAAGCAGCACAGCATTCCCAGGATTCCGGAGATGCCCAGCGGAAGGAAGGCGATCACGGCGGAGGCCACCAGGTCGGCGTTCGTGTAGTGCGAAGTGGGGTCGGTCGCCGTGGCGCCCATGGCGGCAGAGAAGATCACGGTCACCGGGGATGCCAGGAGGGCGAGCGCGAAGATGATGATGCTGACCACTAGAGCGGTCACGGCCACTCCGGGAGCGGGTGCAGGGGTGGCGCGGTAGAGCGGTGCGGTCTGCATCATGGGCGGTTGCGGTGCGTAGGCGTACATCGTGACTCCTTGGGTTCGGGAGAGTTGCTACTGCAAACCTAAACCGACCCGAGCACATTTGCAACTGCGAATTACTTGGTTTGGCGTTGATTCCTCAGATGCTCCCGGGCCACCGCGGAGAGGTTCTCCAGGGGGAGTCCGGCCGGGCACACCTCCGTGCAGTCCCCGTAGGTGGAGCACGGTCCGAACGTCTCGTCCGCCGTCTCGATGACCTGCGCGGTGCGGTCCCGGCGTTCGTCGTCGTCCTTCATCAGCGGCGGCAGTTCCGTAAGCAGGGAGCCGACGAACAGCTGCGCGGAGCCGTTGGGACAGGCGGCCACGCAGGCCCCGCAGCTGATGCACCCGGCATTGGTCAGCGCCTTCAGACCCGCCGGCCCGCGAGACGCCTTGACCACGGTGCGCAGGGCCTTCTTCTTGTCGACCGTCAGATCCGAGAGAACGGGGAAGGCCGATGCCCGCAATGGTTCGAGCCGTACCCGGTCGCCGTCGCGGAAGGCGCGCACGTGCTGCTGACAGGAGGCCCGGTTGTACTCGGGGCCGTGAGGTACGCCGTCGACCGTGACGCCGCACTTGCCGCAACTGCCCTCCCTGCAGCCGTCGTCGAAAGTCACCGGTGAATCACCGTCCGGGAGTTGCTCGTTGAGCAGGTCCAGGAGCTCCAGGACCGTGGTCTCGGGTGAGACGCCTTGCACGTCGTAGGTGACAAAGCGTCCGTGGGCCTCGGCATCGGTCTGACGCCAGACTTCGACGGACACGGTTCGCGTGATCTTCATGGTCGATGACCCCTCGTGATTCTGCGGGAAATGCGGTCGCACTCGGTACACACCCGGTGGGACGTTCAGCGGACCAGGCGGGTTTGCACAGCCAGTGGGATGCTCGCGTTGCCCAGCGCCACACCGGTGCCGATGACCCGCCCCGCGATGCTCAGGGCTTCTCGGACACGACGGTCGCCCGACAGCCCGGTGTCGTTGCCGACCTGGACGATGCCCTGGGAAGTGTGAGCGGCAAGGGCCAGCATGGCCGCCAGGTACAGCCCGGCGACCTGCGGCCGCTGCAGGGAACGCACCAGGTTGTCGTACGCAGCACCCTTGGCGTGCTCGGTCGCGGCGGGGCGCACGCCGAGTGTCAGATCGGCGATGTGGTGGGCGGTGAACAGGCCCAGGACAACTCCCGTGGAGCGCATGGAGCGTTTGGCGATTTCCCACACGCGACGTCGTCGACCGCGCGGGCGACTGCGACGCACGCCACCGGCCGGGCGGTCACCGGCCCGCCAGGCGCGAACGGTCAGCAGGCTCGCGCAGGACACGTGCGTCACCGCGCAGGCCAGCAGCCCGGAACGAAAGACCCACAGCACTGTTGATTCTGGCAGGACCGGGACGCCCATGGTGCGCAGGAACCGCGCGTAGCCGTCGAACCGGTCCCGGCCCAGGTACACCTGGAGGTTGCCGGCCATGTGAGCCACCGTGAAAGCCGAGAAGACGGTCCCGCTGGCGGCCATGGCCAGTTTGAGATCAGCGGTCTTGAGAGCGCCCGCACTGTCCGAAATGGTCATGCCATGCAGCTTAGGTGCCCGGCTCTACCGGCGTCCTGGCCGGCTGGGCGAGTGTGTCGGGGCATTTCAGATTGGTCACTCGGAAGCGGGACTCCAGGTTCTCGTCGGTTATCGTGCAGCCGATGGAGTCCAGGTGTTGCAGGACGGCCCCGTAGTAGGGGTTCGGTTTGAAGGCGACGACCGAAACCTTGCCGGTTTCGTCCAGTTGCCAGGACCACCAACCAGGGTGGCTCTGCCCCCAGAGCGTGGCCGAGTCCTCCTTGTTCTGGGCAAGCATCGGGTCCTTGACGGGATGATCCGGTGGGTAGGCCACGAAAATTCCGCGAGCTTCGTCATCCATGAAGATGACCGTGTCGGCCTGGGCCGCCGCCACGGCCGCCGTTTTGTACCCGTCCTTCTTGGCGAATTCGCCGTTCTGCCCCAGGAAGGACGGGAAGGACAGAAGGGTGAACAATGCCAGACCGAGCGCACCCACGGGACGCCACGGGATTGCGGCCAGCCCCAGGGCCAGTGCCACGACCAACACCGGCGCCGTGAAGGTCAGGTAGCGCTCCTGGAAGTACTGCTTGCCCAACAGTTGTGCCACGAGGATGACGACGAACGGCAGTAGGACCAGGCTCAGGAGCCAGAGCATGATCCACCGGGCACGGCTCCGGATCAGGCCGAGGGCCACAACCAGGATGGTGAACAGACCGAGCCAAGGTGCGATCTGCTCGACGGGTCCGTTGTAGGCCCCGAACCGGTTGCGGGGGCTCAGGAAGAACACCATGAGGGCCATGCGTCTGAGCACCTCGCGCGTGGTGGCATCGATCCAGGACACCTGCCCGCTCTGTTCCGCCCCGACGATGACCAGCGGAATGCACACGGATCCGGCAACCAGGCACGCGACCAGGACCTTCACCGTGTTGCGGCGCCCCCACCGAAGGGAGCGGGCGAAAAACAGCGGCAGCAGCATGGCCACGTACAACGAGAATCCGACCCCGGCCGCCATGAACAGGGCGAACCCCACGAGGGACGGTGTGTGCCGGTGCTCCCGGAAGCGCTCGAAGAACCACCACGCGATGGTCAGACTCATGGCACCCATCGCGTACCCGCGGGCTTCCTGCCCCGTCCAGCTCAGACCGGGCAGAACCGCACCCAGGACAGCGACCATGACGCCCACGAAGACGGTGCGCTCAGGCATGTACCGTCGCGCGTAGGCCATGCCGATCCGGGTGAGGAACACCGACATGACCACCAGTGCCAAGGCTGATGGAGTGCGCATGGCCAGCTCGGAGGTGCCGAACAGCGCGGCCCACGGATACATGACCACGTAGTACAGCGCGTGGACGGCGTCGACCTTCTGCACCATGGCGATCAGGGAGCCGAACGGTCGATCGACGGCGGACACGGAAGCGGCCTCGTCGAACCAGTACTGCGGTGTGGCCAATCCCCAGAACGCGACCGCGCCGGTCAGGAGTGCGCCGAACACGGCCGGCCACCACGGCAGCGGGGGCCGGGTGGCAGCATCTTCCCGGCGCAAATCTGTGGAACTGGGGGTCATCACTCTCCTTCGGAGACATCAGTATGCCCGTGGGAGAGCGCGTTCCACGAATCTCTGCGACCTCAGCCGACGACCGGATTACGCCGCACGGGTGGGGGTCAGAGCCAGCCCAGTTCCCTGGCCTTGAGCGCCAACTGAAAACGGTTGCACGCCCCTGCGGTGGCGGCCATTTCGGCGACGAGCGCACGGTAGCCGTTCAGGTCCAGGCCCAGACGGCGGGCAATCATCTCGTCGTCCCCACCGGAAGAGAGCATCTCGAGGATGCTGTGCTGGAGCTCCGAGGGATAAGGCTCCTCCGCCTCTGTCAGGCCGTCGTCCGTCCGGCCCAAGGCGTCCGACGTTCCCACGAGTTGGTGGGGCAACGGCTCCTCGGGAGTCGCGCTCGACCTGCCGCCGGCCGCCGACAGCGGCACCACCACGTCCCCGGAGGATCCGGGCACACGGCGGCCGTTCGACGGATGAAGGTCCCGCGGCAGAGGTGTCATAGGTCTCATCATGGCCTGAGGTGGCGTGGTTCGCCACACGGGAGGGTGCGGATGGAGGGATTGTTGCGTGACCGAAACCCGTATCGCGCTCACCCCGGTGCCCACGACGGCGGTAATTGCGGCAACTCCATGACCTGGGATACAGGTGCGAGTAGCCTGACAACCGCACCGTGGTCAGGCCACAGTTTGACTGCGACGGTGCCGGCACTCAGAAGGAACAGAGAATCTCGTCATGACTACCTCGGCCCCATCCTCAACCCCCGAGGCACCAGCCGACACCACCGGCCACTCACCGAACCGCTCCATGATCATCAAGGTTGCGATCATCCTGGCGTCGGTTCTGGCCATCTGGTTCATTCCGCCGCCAGACGGCGTGGATCCACGCGGCATGCACATGGCGGCGATCTTCGTGGGTACCATCCTCGGTCTGGTGCTCCAGCCCCTGCCCACCGCTGCGGTCTCCCTGATCGGACTGGCGGTGGCCATGATCACAGGCACCATGGACGTGGGTGAGGATGAAGCTCTCACAGGCTTCGCCTCCAGCGCGGTGTGGCTGATCGTGGCGGCGTTCTTCATCGCCGACGGCTTCCTCATCACGGGACTCGGCCGACGCATCGCGTTGTGGTTCGTGACCAAGCTCGGCAAGTCCTCCTTGGGCCTGGCCTACGGCATGGCCGCCACGGACCTGCTGATGGCTCCCGCGACACCGTCGAACACCGCCCGCGCCGGCGGCGTGGTGTTCCCCATCGTCCAGTCCCTGGCGGTTGTGCAGGGGTCCACCCCGGAGACCGACGAATCACGCCGTCGCCTGGGCGCGTTCCTGTCCATGTCCACGGTGCAGGTCAACACCATCACCTCGGCCATGTTCCTGACCGCCATGGCCGGCAACCCGCTGGCCCAGCAGTTCGCGGGAGAGGCCGGGGTGGAGATCACCTGGACCAACTGGGCGCTCGCTGCGATCGTGCCGGGCCTGGTCTCCCTGGTCGTGGTTCCCTGGGTGCTCTCCAAGGTCTACCCGCCCACCCTCAAGAAGACCCCGGATGCTCCGGGTCAGGCCCGTGAGGAGCTCAAGCAGCTCGGCAAGCTGACCCGTCCGGAAGCGATCATGGCCGCTACGTTCGTCCTGCTGCTGCTCATGTGGTCCGTGGGTGGCTCGCTGGGGATCAACGCGACCGCAACCGCCTTCGTGGGTATCGGGATCCTGCTGGTCACCGGGGTGCTGAACTGGAAGATCATGGCCGCCAACGGTGGTGCATGGTCCACGCTGATCTTCTTCGGCGTGCTGGTCGGCATGGCCGGGCACCTCAACACGCTGGGCGTGATCACCTGGATCGGTGACTCCGTCTCGGGTGCCGTCGGTGGCCTGCCATGGGTGTTTGCCTTCGCGATTCTGGCGGTCGTCTACTTCTACGTGCACTACTTCTTCGCGTCGAACACCGCGCAGATCGTGGCCATGTACGCCGTGTTCCTGGCCGCCGCGATCGGCGTGGGCACACCTCCGATGATTGCCGCGCTCTTCCTCGGCTTCATCGGCAACCTGTTCGGTGGCCTCATGCACTACTCCTCCGGTCCGGCCGGTGTGATCTTCGGATCCGGGTACGTCAAGACACCCGAATGGTTCCGCGTGGGCCTGATCATTTCGGTGGTCACCTTCGTGATCTGGGCCGTGGTCGGCATGGGCTGGATGGCCGTCCTGGGCATGTGGTGACCGGAACCGTCACCTGACGACGACGGGGCCTGCACACCTTTCGGTGTGCAGGCCCCGAACCGTTCTGTGCGTGGCGACGGGAGCGTCCCCTGTCAGTTGTCTTTGTTGCGCCTGATTGCAGCGCGTGCCGCCTCCCGGTTCACCGCGCTGATCGCGGAGATCGGGATACCGGCCGGGCACACCTCCACGCATTCGGCGTACACCGAGCACGGGCCGAACTCCTCCTCGGTGGTGGCCACCACGCCGCGGGCCCGCTTGGAGCGCTCCGGCTTGCCCTGCGGCAGCGTGGACATGTGGGAGAGCAACGCACCGGCGAACAGATGTGCGGCCCCGTTCGGGCAGGCCGCGATACACGCCCCGCAGCCGATGCAGGCCGAGAAGTCCAGGGCTTGCTCGGCCACCTTGAACGGGATCTGCCGGGTGTCCGCGTCGGGGGCGGTGCCCGCGTCCACGGACACGTAGCCACCGGAGGCGATCACGCGGTCCAGCGCCGAGCGGTCCACCACAAGATCCCTCACCACGGGGAAGGAGGCCGCGCGGAAGGGCTCGAGCTTCAGATGCTCGCCGTCGTCGTAACTGCGCAGGTGCTGACGGCAGGTGGGGGTGTTGGGCACCTTGCCGTGGGGGACGCCGTTGACCGTGATGCCGCACGTGCCGCAGATGCCTTCGCGGCAGTCCGTGTCGAATGCGATGGGCTCCTCCCCGGCCGTGACCAGTTGGTCGTTGAGCCGGTCCAGGAGCTCGGGCAGGGACATCTCGGGCGTCGCGTCGTCCACCTGGTACGTCACGAACCGGCCCTTGGTGGTTGTGTCTTCCTGACGCCAGACCTCGATGGTCAGTTTCATGGTCTTCTCCTCATCACGCGTGAGCCGGAGCTCACGCGTAGTTCCTGGTCTGTAGCGGAACCGCCTGGAAGTCCAACGGTTCGGCGTGGCGGACGGGCTTGCCCGGGTGGGCCCCCTTGCCCGGGGTGTGTTCCCATGCCGAGACGAAGCACCAGTCGTCGTCATCGCGCAGCGCCTCCCCGTCCGGGGTTTGGTGCTCCTCCCGGAAGTGCGCTCCACAGGACTCGTCCCGGTCCAGCGCGTCCAGGCACATCAGTTCGGCCATCTCCAGGTAGTCCGCGATCCGTCCGGCCCGTTCAAGTTCCTGGTTGAGTTCGCGGCCGCTGCCCGGAATCCGCAGGTCGCGCCAGAACTCTTCTCGCAGCGCCCGGATCTCCTTGAGCGCGTTCTTCAGACCGGCCTCCGTGCGGGCCACGCCGCACCCGGAGTACAGCACGTCCCCGAGCGCCCGGTGGAAGTGATCCGCACCCTTGGTCCCGCCGATGGACAGCAGGCGGTCGGTCCGCTCCCGGACCTCGGCCACGGTGCGTTCGACGGCGGGGTGGTCCGCGGGCAGCGGAGCCTCACCCAGGTGGTTGGCCAGGAAGTTCGGCACCGAGTAGGGCAGGGTGAACCACCCGTCCACGCAGGCCGAGAGCAGCGAGTTGGCGCCCAGGCGGTTGGCCCCGTGGTAGCCCCAGCCGGCCTCACCGCCCACGAACAGACCCTCGATCGAGGTCATCATGTCGTAGTCGCTCCACAAGCCGCCCATGGCGAAGTGGGCACCCGGGGCGATGCGCATGGGTTCGGTGTACGGGTCCTCGCCCGTGGCGTCGAAGTACATCTCGAAGAGGTTGCCGTAACGCTCCTCGATGGTCTTCTTGCCCAGCCGGCCGATGGCGTCCCGGAAGTCCAGGTACACGCTGTTGCGCAGCGGCCCCACGCCGTGGCCCGCTTCGATCTGCTCCCGTGCGGCACGGGAGGAGATGTCGCGCGGGGAGAGGTTGCCGTAGGACGGGTACTTGCGCTCCAGGTAGTAGTCGCGTTCCTCCTCCGGGATCTGGTTGGCGGGGCGGTCGTCCCCCGGGGCCTTGGGGACCCAGATGCGCCCGTCGTTGCGCAGCGACTCACTCATGAGCGTGGTCTTGGACTGCCAGTGCGAACTCACGGGCAGGGCGGTCGGGTGGAACTGGATGTACGACGGCGACGCGAAGTACGCACCGCGACGGTGTGCCCGCCACGCGGCGGTCACGTTGGAGTTGTGGGCCAGCGTGGAGCGGAAGTAGACGTTGCCGTAACCGCCGGTGCACAGGACGACGGCGTGGGCAGTCTCCGCCTCGATCTCGCCCGTGTAGAGATCGCGGACCACAACGCCCTTGGCGCGACCGTCGTCGACCACCAGGTCCAGGACCTCGCGGTGGGTGCGCAGGTCAACGGTGCCCAGCCCCACTTGCCGCTGCAGCGCACGGGCCGCGGCCACCTGCAGCTGTTGGCCGGTCTGGCCCCGCGTGTAGTAGGTGCGGGACACCTGGACACCGCCGAAGGAACGCGTGCGCAGCTCCCCGCCGTACTCGCGGGCGAACGGGGCACCGATCGCGTCCATGTGGTCGATCACCCGCACGGATTCCTCACCCAGTCGGAAGCAGTCGGCCTCCCTGGCCCGGAAGTCCCCACCCTTGACCGTGTCCTTGACGAATCGTTCGAGGGAGTCGTTGTCCACCTTCTTGGCACGCGCGGAGTTGATGCCGCCCTGGGCGGCCACCGAGTGCGCGCGGCGGGCGGCGTCGTGGAACGTGTAGGAGACCACGTTGTATCCGAGCTCGCCCAGGGCCGCGGCGCAACCGGCGCCGGCCAGGCCGGTCCCCACCACGATGACCTTGAACTTGCGACGGTTCAGCGGGCTGACCAGCTTGTAGTCGAGCTTGCGGCGGGACCAGGCCGTCAGAGGGTCGCCGGTGGGCACGTTGCCGTTCAACGGCTCATCGGCATAGGTCACGAAGCCCTGCGTGCTCTTTGGCCCTTGGCGCTTCAACGCCGCTGGTCTGCTCAAGGGCTTCTTCGCGTTGCCCGTGCTCTCGGGGGCGGAAGTGGCCGCCTCCTCCTGCGGTGCAGCCGGGTCCGGGGAGTCCTGCTGCGGACGGGGCACCCCCTCCGACGAACCGACCAGGGAGCGGATTCTGGAACCGATGGTGCGGAAGGTGTTCACTGGAGCACTCCTGTCAGGACGGCCACGGGAATGGTGATGTTGCCGATCGCGATGACTAGTCCGAAGAGCAGCCCGAGCCCGGCCAACGCGGAGAACACCCGAGGACGGACACCCACCCCGAAATCGACGACGGCGCTGACAACGCCGTGCGCCAGGTGAAGGGCCAGGCACCCCATGGCGAGGATGTAGAACAACGCGACGGGCAGGCGGTTGAAGGATGCCACCAGGTTCGAGTAGGCGTAGGAGGCCTCGTGGGTCGCGTGTTGGAACCCGTCAGGTCCCGCGGGTGACATCCCCAAGGTCAGGTCGAGGATGTGGAAGACGATGAACAACAGCAGGACCACGCCGGTGACCATCATGGTTCGCGCGGCGAAGACGTCCAGACCGAGGCCGCGTCGCTTCCACCGCCCGCGAGCCGTGGTGCCCCTGCGGCGCAGGAGCAGGGCGCAGTAGACGTGCGCCACCAGGCACACAGAGAGCACCACGCGCATGATCCACAGCAAGCCCTCGTACGGCAGCACGGGGTAGAAGGCCATGCGGAGCCAGTGGGCGTAGGAATTGAAAGCCTCGGCGCCCATGTAGATCTTGAGGTTGCCGATCATGTGGACCAGGACGAAGATCGCGAAGATCGCTCCCGTGGCGGCCATGATCAATTTGGCGTACACCGACGGCAGGCCACCTTTGTGTCCGGCGTGTGGCGTGGACGGTGTTGACGCGGATCGGGAATGGGCTGGCGCAGACATGGCGGCTCCTGGCATGAAATGCAGGCGCCGGTTCGGTCCGGGCGGCCCGGGAAATCCCGACGCCCAGAATCATCCTATGGAAACCATTTTGAGGCGGGAAAAGAGTTGCACTGTTGCCAGGGGAGTGGCTGCGGAGCCGCGCGCGTAAGCCTTTGTCGGTAATTGCCCACCCGGTGTCCGCTCAGCTCAAGGCCGTTCGCACCGGTATTCCGTTTCCGGGCCCACTGTCTCGGCGACAGTGAAGCCTGCTGCCTTCAACAAATCCTCGATGTGCGCGCTGTCCTCCGGGACGGAGGCCCGAACCACGGACACCTCAGGATCCTCGAAAGCAAGGGTGATCAGTGACCGCAGACCTTCCGCGGCAAAACCCATCCGCCGTCGGTCCGGAACCAGGAAACCCACGATCTCCAAGGCACCGTCGATGGGAGCTGACGCGAAACCGGTCGAGCCGATGACCTTCTCGGATTCGAGTTCGATGCAGGCCAGCGGGGAGTACAGCGTCTCCGTGAAGTAGTACCCGCCCGCCTGCGCGACGTCCCTGAGCTGGTCCACCGTTTCCGGAATCGGAAACTCTTCCGCGAAATGGTCCAGGTGGACGCCGTCGATCACGGCGGTGATCTCGTCCTCGGTGAACGGGCGCATGACCAGACGCTCGGTTCGGACCTCGTGGGCCTGGGGCGGCTCCAACGGCAAATCGATCATGATGACCTCGATCGTCCGTGCGGCTGAGTGTTTCGGTCAGCCGAAATACGTGGGGAGGGTGGATTCGTGGGCCTGGCGCAGTTCCGGCAGAGGAATCCGCGTGGCTCCCATGAGATCGAGGGCGTCGTTGACGGCGTCAACCACGCCGATGCGCGCAAAGGGGTAGTTGCGCATCGTGCACATGTCCTTGAAACGTACTTCCTCGGAACGCGGAACGGCAACGACAGCCCGGCCCTGGGTTTCCGAGAACAGCATGGTGAACAAGTCCAGGCCGTCGCGTTCGCAGACCTCACCCATGCCGATCCGTGCCCCCGTGCCGAATCGAAGGCACATTTCGGACAGGGTGGCCGCCAGGCCGCCTTCGGAGACGTCATGGGCGGAATCGATCATTCCGTCCCGGGACATGTTGATCAGCAGGTCCGCGAGCAGCTTCTCCTGGCCGAGATCCACGGTGGGCGGAAGGCCGCCCAGGTGGCCGCGCAGCCGAGCCCATTCCGAACCGTCGAGTTCGTCCGCGGTGCTCCCGAGCAGGTAGATCGCCTGCCCGTCAGCGTTGACATCCCAACCCGAGGGGGTGCGGCGACGAACGTCGTCGAGGACGCCCATGAGCGCGACCACGGGGGTGGGGTGGATGGCTTCCTGACCGGTCTGGTTGTACAGGGAGACGTTGCCGCCCGTGACGGGGACGCCGATCTCCAGGCACCCGTCTGCCAGGCCGCGCACCGCCTCCGCGAACTGCCACATGACCTCGGGGTCTTCCGGAGAGCCGAAGTTGAGGCAGTCGGAGACCGCTGCCGGACGGGCCCCGGCGGTGGCGACGTTGCGGTAGGCCTCCGCGAGAGCGAGCTTGGCACCGTTGTACGGGTCCAGGTACGCGTAGCGGCCGTTGCAGTCCGTGGACAGGGCCACGCCCAGGCCGGCTTCTTCGTCCACGCGGATCACGCCGGCGTCGTCGGGCATGGCCATGGCGGTGTTGCCCTGGACGTAACGGTCGTACTGGTCTGTGACCCATGCCTTCGAGCACAGGTTGGGGGAGGCCATGAGTTCCAGGACTGCGTCCTTGAGGGCCTCGCCGTCGGGGCGTCCGGTGTCCGCCGCGGACCCCGTGAAATGATCTGCCTGGACCTCGTCCTGGCGCTCCGGGCGGTGGTAGGGGCGTTCGTAGACGGGACCGTCGTGCGCAACGGTCCGGGGATCGACGTCGACGATCACCTCGCCCTGCCAGTCGATGACCAGGCGGCCCGTGTCCGTGACCTCACCGATCCAGGAGTACTCGACCTCCCACTTGTCCAGGACAGCTTCGAAGTCGGCCACCTTCTCCGGCGTGACGACGGCCATCATGCGTTCCTGGGACTCGGACATGAGGATCTCGCCCGGAGTCAAGGAGGGATCGCGCAGCAACACCGAGGACAGGTCCACGTGCATGCCGCCGTCACCGTTGGAGGCCAGTTCGGAGGTGGCGCAGGAGATGCCGGCGGCGCCCAAGTCCTGGATGCCCTCCACCAGGCCCGCGTGGAAGAGTTCCAGGCAGCACTCGATGAGAACCTTCTCCGCGAACGGGTCACCGACCTGAACGGCGGGGCGCTTGGAGGGTTTGGAGTCGTCGAAGGACTCGGAGGCCAGCACGGACGCGCCGCCGATGCCGTCGCCACCGGTCCGCGCACCGAAGAGCACGACCTTGTTGCCGGTGCCGGTCGCGTTGGCCAGGCGCAGGTCCTCGTGCCGCAGGACGCCCACGGCGAGTGCGTTCACCAGCGGGTTGGCCTGGTAGCAGGGGTCGAACTCGACCTCACCGCCGATGTTCGGCAGCCCCAGGCAGTTGCCGTAACCACCCACGCCGGCCACGATCCCGTGTACCACGCGCTGGGTGTCCGGGTGATCGATCGCGCCGAAACGCAGCGGGTCCATGACGGCCACCGGGCGCGCACCCATGGAGATGATGTCGCGCACGATGCCGCCTACGCCCGTGGCAGCCCCCTGGTAGGGCTCGACGTAGGACGGGTGGTTGTGGGACTCGATCTTGAAGGTCACGGCCCAGCCGTCACCGATGTCCGTGACACCGGCGTTCTCGCCCATGCCGACCATCAGGTCCTTGGTCATCTCCTCGGAGACCTTCTCGCCGAACTGGCGCAGGTGGACCTTGGAGGACTTGTACGAGCAGTGCTCGGACCACATGACGGAGTACATGGCCAGTTCCGCGGCGGTCGGCCGGCGGCCAAGGATCTCCACGATCCGGTCGAATTCTTCACGCTTGAGGCCCAGCTCGGCCCACGGGAGTTCGGTCTGGGGAGTCTGGCTCGCGTGTTCGACGGTGTCCAGGTGGAACTGCTGGTCGCTCATGCGCGGGTGCCTCCGTTGACCACGGTCTTGAGTGCCGAGATGAAGATGTCGAGTCCGTCCGTGCCGTCCCCCATGGTGACGGGCCCCTGCCCCGTGGAGTCGGGGCCGAACCCGGGTTCGACGGCGTGTTCGGGGTGCGGCATCAGCCCGACGACGTTGCCGCGGGCGTTGGTCACACCCGCGATGTCGTTGAGCGAACCGTTCGGGTTGTGGCCCACGTAGCGGAAGGCCACGCGGCCCTCGGCCTCCAGCATGTCCAGAGTCGCCTGGTCACACACGTACTGGCCGTCGTTGTTCTTGAGCGGGACCACGATCTCCTGGCCGGCCGTGTATTCGGCGGTCCAAGCCGTCTCCGTGTTCTCCACGCGCAGGCGCTGGTCGCGGCACACGAACTTGAGGTGGTCGTTGCGGATCATGGAGCCCGGGAGCAGATGGGCCTCCGTCAAGATCTGGAATCCGTTGCAGATGCCCAGGACGGGCATTGCCGCATCGCTGTTGGCGGCGTCCACGATCCGTGACATCAGGGGCGCAAAGCGGGAAATGGCGCCGGCTCGCAGATAGTCCCCGTAGGAGAATCCCCCGGGGAGGATGACGGCGTCGACCCCTTGGAGGTCGTCGTCGGCGTACCACAGCGGCACGGAGGTACCTCCCGCGATGTCGATTGCGCGTGCGGCGTCGCGGTCGTCCAGGGTGCCCGGGAAGGTCACGATGCCCACCCGGACGTCGACCAAGGTGCCGTCGGGGGAGGGGGAGCTCAGGTCAGCGACCAGTGGCGCTTCGAACGTGTTGGAAGCCACGGGCTCAGGCCTCGGTGGACGCGGCGTCGTCGATCACGCTGACGTTGACCACGTCCTCGATGACCGGGTTGGAGAGCATGGTCTCCGCGGCTTCGCGAGCCGTGGCCAGGACCTGTTCGGTGACTTCTCCGTCCACTTCGAGTTCGAAGCGCTTGCCCTGGCGGACCCCCGTGAAGGCCGTGATGCCCTGGTGCGGCAGCGCGCGGACGATGGCCTTTCCTTGCGGGTCCAAAATCTCCGGTTTGGGCATGACGTCAACAACAATGCGGGCCACGAGCGCTCCTTCTGGAGGACGATGCGAAGAATCACGCCGATTCTATCCGCTGTCCTGACCGGTACCTACCGACCCTCGAGCGTGCCGAACCCTCGCCAAACTTGCTGATCAGCCCCCGATGGACGAGTTTCGAGAGGGTTCGGCGGGGAAAGCTAGTCCGTGTGGGCCACAATCCAGCCGTCGGCCACGGTGAACGGGACGGAGGCCAGGTTCTTGCTGGGATCTGCCGGGGCCTCTCGGCCGGTTGCCAGCGCCAACCGAGAGCCCACGAACGTGCCGTCGTTGCGGTAGACCCAGAAATGATTGGGGCATTCGAAGGAATCGGCGTTCCCTGAGGTCGCGCGGCACACGGTTGCCGCCTGGTGCGTGCACGTGTTGACCAGCACGTGGACCTGCCCGTTCGCGTCGTGGGTGACCAGGTACGGGGTGGCGTCCACGCGCACGGTGATGAAATCGCCGGGGTGGGGAATGGCCGACGCCTCGACCACACGGGTCCCGGTCATTCGACTCGCCCTCCGGCCAGCGGCGCCTCGGCCACCAGAACCTTGATGACGGACAACAGCCGTTCACGGATCCGCTGGGCGCGCTCGCTGAAGGACTTCTGCCGACGCACGTACTCGGCCTTTCCCTCCGGGGTCTCCACCGCGACCACTCCGTAACCCCAGTCGGAGAGGTCGTAGGGGGAGGCCTCCATGTCCGTCGCGCGGATTTCCAGGGCCAGCTCGAATGAATCCGCGATCAGCTCGGCCGGGACCGCGGGCGAGAGCTTGTAGGCCCACTTGTAGAGGTCCATGTTGGCGTGCAGACAGCCCGGTTGCTCCATGTCCCGTTGGGTCTCACGGGTGGGGTGGGTTTCGTTGAGGGCCACGGCTTGAGGGGCGAAGAACCGGAAGGCGTCGATGTGCGTGCACCGCAGCTTGTGGGATTCGACGACGGCGTCCGTCCTCTTGGCTCCCAGGCGCAACGGCAGCTGCTCGTGTCGGACACCGTTCAGACGTGACCGGTACGCCATCGCCCATTCGTGCATGCCGAAGCACCCGAACAGGCCGGGCCTCCCGGCCGTGCGCCGCACGAGCATCTCCACGAACTGTGCGGCGGAGCCGCGGGCGGCCCGAAATGCCTCCACATCCAGGGTCACCGCGCCGTCGTCGTCGGAGATCCCCAGGGCCAGGGCCTCGGCGGAGGTCACGGGGCGCCAGAACTTCTGGTGTCCGAAGTCCTGGGCCGCCCCCAGCAGCACCACGCCGACCCCCGGCGTCCAACGTTCCAGCTTGGCCGGGGAGAAGGAGTAGTAGGTGAACAGGAAGTCGTTGACGGGGTGCTTGAGTCCCAGGCTGCGGCGCTCCCGGAACGGTTGAGTCCACTCCCGGGCGCGTGCCTCATGGGCGGATTGCGCGGCACGCCACTGCTCGGGTTCCAGGACCTGAGCAATGGCGTGCGTGGCCTGATCGATCGGCACGACGTCCGCTCAGCGACCCGTCCCCGCGTACACCGTGGCGTCCTGGTCCGAGTCCAGGTTGAACGCGTTGTGCACGGCACGGACTGCGTCGTCCAGGCGGTCGGCCGCGGTGATCACGGAGATCCGGACCTCCGAGGTGGAGATCATGTCGATGTTGATGCCGTTGGCGGCCAGGGCCTCGAAGAACGTGAACGAGACCCCCGGGTTGGACTTCATGCCGGCGCCCACCAGGGACAACTTGCCGACCTTGTCGTCGTACTCCAGGCCCGCGTAACCGATCTTCTCCTCCGCGGCGCGCAGCAGGTTCATGGCCAGTTCGCCCTGGCTCTCCGGGACGGTCACGGAGAGGTCCGTGGTCGGTTCGTCGGCCACGGAGACGTTCTGGACGATCATGTCCACGTTGACCTTGGCGTCTGCCAGCAGACGGAAGATGGTCGACGCGATCCCGGGCTGGTCCGGGACCCCCACGACCGTGATCTTGACCTGACTGCGGTCGTGGGCGATACCGGCGATCAGCGGCTGTTCCAAGGGAATCTCCTTCATGGACGTGGAGAAAGTGGTGTCATCGGAGCTGGGGATCACCCAGGTGCCTTCGGCGCGGGTGAACGACGAACGGACGTGCAGTTTCACGCCGAAACGGCGCGCGTACTCCACACACCGCAGGTGCAGGATCTTGGCGCCGTTGGCCGCCATCTCCAGCATTTCCTCGCTCGAGATCTGGTCGAGCTTGTGGGCCTTGGGCGCGATCCGCGGGTCGGCGGTGAACACGCCGTCCACGTCGGAATAGATTTCGCACACGTCCGCGTCCATCGCGGCGGCGAGGGCGACGGCGGTGGTGTCGGACCCCCCGCGACCCAGCGTGGTGATGTCCTTGGTGGTGCGGTGAACACCTTGGAAGCCCGCGATGATCGCGATGTTCCCGGCCTTCACCGAATCCTGGATACGGGACGGGGTGACCTCCACGAGCGAGGCCGCGCCGTGGTCACCATCGGTGATCATGCCCGCCTGGGAACCCGTGAAGGACTGGGCGGGGGCGCCGAGGTCGTTGATGGCCATGGCCAGCAGCGACATGGAGATCCGCTCACCCGAGGTCAACAGCATGTCCATCTCGCGGGCGGGAGGATGCGCGGCGACCTCGGTGGCCAGGTCGATCAGTTCATCGGTGGTGTCGCCCATGGCGGAGACCACCACCACGACGTCGTTGCCCGCGTTCTTGGTTTCGACGATCCGGCGTGCGACGCGGCGGATGCTGGCCGCATCCGCGACCGACGATCCACCGAACTTCTGCACGATCAAGCTCATGTGCTCTGGCTCCCCAGTGTTGCGTTGCGTTGTGGGCCCTGCGTCCGGCGGTCTCGGGCTGCCGCGGGTTGCGGTGTCAGGGCTCGGTCCATCGTACCGGCGGCCTCAGGTGACCGCGGTCCGCCCTTCGAAGGCCCGGCCGAGTGTGACCTCGTCCGCGTATTCGAGGTCGCCGCCGACCGGCAGACCGGAGGCGAGCCGGGTGACCTTGATGCCGAGCGTGTTGAGCATGCGGGCCAGGTAGGTGGCGGTGGCCTCACCTTCAAGGTTGGGATCCGTGGCCAGCACGATCTCCTCGACGGTTTCGTCCGAGAGCCGGGTCATGAGTTCGCGGATCCGCAGCTGGTCCGGGCCGACACCCGCAATGGGATTGATGGACCCGCCGAGCACGTGGTACAGGCCGCGGTAGGACTTGGTGCGCTCGATGGCCATGACGTCTTTGGACTCCTCTACCACGCAGATCACGCTCTGGTCCCTGCGGGCGTCGCGGCAGATCGCGCACTCGTCCTGTTCGGCCACGTTGCCGCAGATGCGGCAGTGCTTGACCTTCTCCTTGATCGCGATCATGGCTTCGGACAGGCGCTGAACGTCGTCCTTGTCCGCATCCAACAGGAAGAACGCAATGCGCTGGGCCGACTTGGGGCCGACTCCCGGAAGTCTCCCGAGTTCGTCGATCAGGTCCTGAACGGCACCTTCGTACACAGGTCACTCACTTCATTCGCGTCTTTTATGGGGGTCGTCAGATCCGGGGTTCGTGGGGGCGTTCTTCGATCAGGCGGCCACCCAGGATCTTCTCGATCATCGCCCGCCCCTGCAGCCCCGAGTTCTCCACGGACAGGTCGTCGTCGCTGGGGACGAACTCCTCGTCACCCTGCGAGTCATCAGCGGTGGGGCTCGCCGAACGGGCGCTTTCGGCCTGCGCGGCGGCAAAGTGCGCCGCGTGCCGTTCCCGGAAGCTCGCTTTGCGGGTGGGCGCGGCAGGGTCGCGGGTCGGTTCGGTTTTCAACGTGGACACCGACGACGGGTGCGCCGGGGTCGGCTGAGGTGCCGGGTGCGGGGTGGGCTCTGGTCGTGCGGGTGCGCGGGTGCCGCGTCCTCCGGGAGAAGGTCGCCACTGTTCGGGCGGCACATCGTCCTCGGGCGGAGGCTCGTCCGGCCAGGGAATGTCCTGATAGGGATCGTTGGCGGGTGCCTGGGTGTCGCCGTCGCTGCTTCCGTTGCCCACTTCGGTCGGGGGTTCTTCCAGCGTCGTGGAAGAGCTCTCACGGGGGCGCGCGACCACATTGTCCCGGTTCGCCGACGCGGCGGCGGGGGCCGGTTCGGCACCGACGGCGGGGTGGTCGGTCGTCGGAGCGGGGTCAGGGGCCCGTTCTGCGTCCTCGTCCTGATCCGTCGCGGTGCCCTCGGTGCCCGTCGGGATCTTGGCCACGGCCCACGAGTCCACGGGACCCGCGTCGTGAACGGGCGCAGTGTCCCGCGCGTGGGACGGCTGATCGGTGGCGGACTGCGTTCGGGGTGCGGACTGACCCTGATCCGGTCCGGCCGCCGATCCCGTTGGCCGGGGCGGACCCTGCGGTTCCGGCCGATTCGGGCGGTCTGAGCCGCCCGAGCTTTCCGGGACGCCTGCCGGGCCACGCCCACCGGGCGTTGACGGGCCGGTCGTTCCGCCACCGGCCTCACCGGGGCCAACAGCCTCGACCCGGCAGGAGACGCCGAGCACCTGCTGGATCGCAGCGACCAGGTTGGGTTCGAACCGCGGGAAGTTCTTGCGGTCCCCGGCCCCGTCGAAGACCAGCTGGAGCACGGAGCCGTCGAAGGCCGCCGGAGTCCCGCGCATGACGGTCATCCAGGAGACGCGGTGGATGTCGGCCAGGGCGTTGACCACTTCGGTCCAGGACCCGCGGATCATGTCGATGCCACCACCGCTGGACGGGCCCTGTGCCGAGTGGGCGGCAACGCGCGGCGCTGGGGTCGCGTGCGGCTCGGCCGCCGGCACGTCCTCCTGGCGGTCACGGCTCTGCGAGTTGTCCGCCTCCGCGGCGGCACCGTTCGACGACTGAGGCGTCGAGTCCGGGGCTGTTTGCCGCGACCGGTCCCGTGTGGGCTCATCGACTTCTTGGCCAGCAACGGCGCCCGGGCTGGAAGCCGCCTGCGGAGCCTGCGCAGATGTGCCGGAGGTCGGACCCTCCGTCGTCCTGCGGTCGCCAGAACCCGGGGCGGGTGCGGCCTGGGGGACGTCGACGAGCGGGCCCGTGGGCGCGCCGGTGCGCCCCATGTTGAGGCGCCGCTCCAAACGGTCGATGCGGGCCCCGGCGCCACGCGTCGTGTTCTCCGCTGAGGGCAGCAGCAGGCGGGCGCACAGCAACTCGAGGTGCAACTGGGGGGAGGTGGCCCCGGTCATCTCCGTGAGGGCTTCGTTGGTGATGTCCGCCGCCCGGGAGAGCTCGGCGGCACCCATGAGCTGGGCCTGGTTCCGGAGGCGAGCGACCTGGTCCTCGGGCATTCCGTGCAGGATGTTGGCCGCAGACTCCGGGACCGCGTCCACGATCACCAGGTCGCGGAAGCGCTCCAGGAGGTCCTCCACGAACCGTCGCGGGTCCTGCCCCGTCTGGATCACACGGTCGACGGCGCGGAAGACCGTGGCCGCGTCCCCGGAGGCGAAGGCGTCCACGACGTCGTCGAGCAGGGCACCGTGGGTGTAACCCAGGAGGGAGACGGCGAGGTCGTACCCGATCTGTTCCGCGTCCGTGCCGGCCATGAGCTGGTCCAGGACCGAGAGGGAGTCGCGGACGGAACCTCCGCCGGCCCGCACCACCATGGCCAGGACACCCGGCTCCACGCCCACGGACTCCTGGTCGCACAGCTGCTGCAGGTAGTCCATGAGCGGCTCGGGCGGGACCAGGCGGAACGGGTAGTGGTGCGTGCGCGACCGAATCGTGGGCAGCACCTTGTTGGGCTCAGTGGTCGCGAAGATGAACTTGATGTGTTCGGGCGGCTCCTCGACGATCTTGAGCAGGGCGTTGAAGCCGTCGCGCGTGACCATGTGCGCTTCGTCGATGATGAAGATCTTGTACCGGTCCCGCACGGGGGCGAAGGTCGCGCGTTCGCGCAGCTGCCGGGCGTCGTCCACGCCACCGTGGGAGGCGGCGTCCATCTCGATGACGTCCAAGGACCCGGTGCCGTCACGGGAGAGGTCCACGCAGGATTCGCAGGTGCCGCACGGATTCGGCGTGGGTCCCTCTGCGCAGTTGAGGCAGCGCGCCAGGATGCGCGCGGACGTCGTCTTGCCGCAACCTCGGGGGCCCGAGAACAGGTAGGCGTGGCTGACCTTGTTCTTGCGCAGCGCCGTCATCAGAGGATCGGTCACGTGCGACTGCCCAATGACGTCCTGGAACGTTTCGGGGCGGTAGCGGCGGTACAAGGCGGTGGTCACACAGACACCCTAACGAGTGATTCGGACAGTGTAGGGGCCACCGGTCCGGCTGTGGAGCGGCCGAGAACGACCATGTGAAGACCCCTCGTGCACCCGCCAGAGCCCACGTACCCTTGCTGCCTTCCGGCCCTGGGGGAGTTCCGCAGGATGACGCCACACGAGGGGCTGACGACAACCCTAGCCGACCGCGCGGCCGGGTGGAAACCGACGACGACGGCGCCCCGCTCTCAGGGATCGCGCCCCTCAGCACGGACCGCATTTTCCTCTCCGGCCCGGATCGTCTAGGCTGTCGTGTGCACGTTCGCGCCCCCGGTGTTTCCGAGCCGGCGGGAACCATGTGCAATCTGGAGGATTCGCCTAGCGGCCTATGGCGCACGCCTGGAACGCGTGTTGGGTTAACGCCCTCGGGGGTTCAAATCCCCCATCCTCCGCGAACGGCCCGTGACCTGTCATTGCAGGTCACGGGCCTTTTTCATGTCATCGCAGGTCATGGCACTGTAGGGTCCTCCCTCGTGACGACCGCACCTCGGTCGGAACCGACATCGACTCATGGAACGGGGATCTCCCATGAAGCCCTCCGCACGGATCGCCCGCTCAGCCGCGGCCACCGTACTGACCACGGCCACTGTGCTCGCGACGGCTGCAGTCCCCGCCGTCGCTGCACCTGACGACGGTGCAGCGGGAAACACGGGTGCGGGGCGCGTGGCCTATCTGCACGGCTACCAACAGTCCCAGGCGTTGTGCCCCGGTGGGTCGATGGTCGGGGCGGTGGACACCGCGATCGTGGCCCCTCTGGTTGCCGGCGGCACGCTGGCCAAGGGTGATTGCACCTTGGCGGACATGAAGGCCGCCAACCCAGACACCGAATTCCTGGCGTACCTGAACATCGGTGGCATGCAGGGCGTCACCGAGTGGGACAAGGAACCCTTCTTCCCCACGTGTGTGCGCCCGGAAGACGGCGAGCAGTACGCGGTGAAGCCCGGTAATTCCGCGGTTGCCACCAACGACAAGGGGAACGCCGTTTACCCCGCCTTCGACTACATCACCATCGCGGACCAGTCGGCCTCCTATGCCCAGGCCTGCGGTGAGCGCGCCGTGGACCTGGTCACCACGGATTCAGTTCGAGGGTCCACCGGAGCCGCCCCCGTGCGGTTCGACGGCGTGTTCCTGGACGACATGGCCATGTCTCCGGCCCACGGTCAGAACATGGATGACGTGGGGACCTGGGGGCCGTGGGGCTCCGACGACGCCTATGGGCAAGCGGTGCTGCGTACCGTCGGGACGATTTCGGACGCGATGGATGACGACGGCAGCGGGAAGACTCTGGCCGGCAACCTCGGCATCTACTCGGACGACTCCAGCCAGGTGGAGCTGGCGCAGCGTCTGGCGGGCAGTCGGGACCTGGACTGGATGATGCGCGAATTCGTGATCGGTGGCCCGAAGGGCGACCAGTTCGGTGCTTTCTACGCCGTCGAACAGAACGCCGCTGTCTTGGGCACACTGTCCCGTTCCACGCCCGTGGTCATGCATCAGTTCGCGGTCAAGGCGACGACGGACCCGAACCTCACCGGAACCGTTGGGGGTTCGTGCCTGACGGATTCGACTCCGGACGCGTCACGACTCATGGGGCAGGTCGACCAGCGACGTCAGCAGGACATGACTCTCAGCCTGGCCACCGTGCTCACGGCCAAGGAAGAGGGCGCGAACCTGGACATGTCGGTCGTGCAGGCTCAGCCACAGTGCCAGGAGACCGCAGCCTCGAATCCAGGCCTGTACGAGAAGGTCACCGATGTCTCCGTGGACGAATCCGACCCGGACGTCCGGCAACTGCGTGAGGTCCTCGAGGACCCGGGGGTGAACGCCGTTGGGAAGAAGTCCACATGGTTCGACTACACCGTCTGGCGTCGTGACCTCTCCGACGGACGCCAGGTCTGGGTCAACTACCGCAATCAGGATGTCACCGTGGAGGGCGTGAAGATCCCTGCTCAGAGCGGTCTTGTGACCGATTGAGGGTGCCCGGCACGATAGCATCACACCCGCAACACTGCAGGATTGGGCACTGTTCTAGATAGTGTACTTTCCGTGAACAGTTCTTTGCCGTCAGATTCGCCCGCCCAGAAGTCGCGGGCGCCGTGGCGTTCCCTCATCGGCGGCGCCGTCGTGGTCTTGGCGGCGGCTTGTGTCTGCGCGTTCGTTCTGCAGTACTCGATCCGAGTCAAGAAGGACGGCATTGGGCACGTCCTGGCCACCACCTCGCCACTGGATGTCCTGCTGATCTGCGTGGTCATCGCGTTCGTCTGGGCACTACTCGGGCGCCTCTGGTGGTCCGTGGGCTTGGTCGGCGGGCTTTCGTTCCTCTTGGCCGGCGTCAACATCAACAAGGTCAAGCTGCGCCAGGAGCCGGTGTTCCCCAGCGACCTGGACTTCCTGAGCGAAGCCGGATTCGTGTTCTCCATGGTGAGCAAGAGCACCGTCGCTCTCACGATCGGGGCACTGATCGGAATCGTTCTGGTCATCTTCCTGGTCGGGAAGATCCTGGGGCACTGGTTCCCGCGTCCCCGGATTCATCGTTGTGGTCAGGGCTGGAACCGTCGAGTGCTGGCGGCACGGTTGCTGACCTTCGCCGTTGCGAGCGGGCTCCTCGTGCACGCGGGGAACTTCAACGGCCCTCCCAACATGTGGCGCGCCATGTACGACGCCCGCGGTGCCGAATGGGGTAACTCGAGCCAGCTGTGGAACTACCGTGCCAACGGTTTCCTGGGCGGGTTCCTCTACAACATGCCGATCCAGGCCATGCCCACACCGGAGGGCTACAGCCAAGAGTCCATGGATGAGATCGCACAGCGGTACCAGGGCCGTGCGGACGAGATCAACAAGGACCGGGAGAAGTCGATCAAGGACGTCAACGTCGTGGTCGTGCTCTCCGAATCCTTCACGGACCCGTCCTGGATGGAGGGTTTCGAACTGGACGAGAACCCGATCCCCAACACCCAGCAGATCATGTCCGAGACCACGTCCGGGCAGAGCTACGCCAGCGCCTACGGCGGCGGCACCTCCACCATGGAGTTCGAGTCACTGACCGGGCAGCCCATCGGGCTCTTCCAGCCACAGGTGACCTCGCCGTACCAGATGTTCGTGAGCGACTACAAGAGCTACCCCTCCGCCGTCGGGGCCTTCGAGGCCGACGGTCACCACACAGTGGCCATGCACGCGTACAACCTGCACATGTACAAGCGGTCCGAGGTGTACAAGACCCTGGGATTCGACGAGGTAATCGACGACTCCGCGATGCAGTCCAAGGAGCACTTGGAGAACAGCCCGTACATCAGCGACGCCTCGGCGTTCTCCGACGTCGTGCACCAGGTGGACACCCAAGAGGATCCGCTGTTCATGAACCTGGTGACCATGCAGAACCACGGTCCGTACCCCGGGTACTACAAGGACCCCATCGGATACGACGCCGAGGGAACGTCCCAGTCCGGTGAGCTCGGACAGTACACCCGCGGGCTGTCCTACTCGGACGAGGCCATGTCCCAGTTCCTGGACGACCTCCAGACCCGGGACGAGGAGACCATCGTGGTGTTCTACGGCGACCACCACCCCGGTGTCTACAGCCAAGACATCCTTGCGGCCAACGAACCCGACGCCAGCATGCGGACGCCGTACTTCGTGTGGAGCAGCAAGACCAACGAGTACAAGGCCGGGGGAGCAATCACCCCCGCCATGCTGATGCCCGCCGTCTACGACGTCGCCGACGCCAAGGTGCCGCCCTACATCGCACTGTTGGACGACGTAAAGAAGGAGACGCCGGTCATCCAGCAGGGCAGGATGCTGGACCCCGAGGGCAACGAGGTCGACACGAACGCCCTGGATCCCGAAGCGCAAGGACGCCTGGATGACCTACGGGCCGTCCAGTACGACTTCTCGATCGGAGACCGGTACGCCGTGGACAAGATGTGGCCACAGGCCAAGAACGAGTGACGGGTCAGACCGCGACGCTCAACGCAGCGGGCTCGATCCGCGACCGCACCGGGTTGCCCTCGGCGTCGAACTGGGCACCCAGGCCGCGCAGCGCGAACAGGACAGTGGCCTTGACGTGGCGTTCGTGGGCCTCCCTGGCCTCCTCCGACACCGCCTCACGATCGGCGGTCGCGGTCAGGGAACTGTGCACCAGGCGGCCCATCTCTTCCAGGTCGCCGGCGGGCAACCACCCGTCGTCCACGGCCTCCTGGAGGATGGTGGTCAGCATTCCGCGCAGCGCCCCGACGTGCTCGCCGAGCTTGGCGAAGTCCTCCGGGGAGAGCACGGAGCGCATGGCGGGCCCCGGGGGCAGGTGACGGCGGGAGAGGTCGTCGATCTGCGCCCGGATGTAGATCGCCAACTTGTCGACGGGGTTCTCCACGCCCTCGAGGTCGCCGCGCAGTTCCGTCATGAACCGTTCGGTCTCGTCCAGGGTGTAGGCCACCAGCAACTCGCCCATGTCCGCGAAGTAGTTGTAGACCGCGGTGCGACCGACACCGGCGTTCTTGGCCACGTGGGTCATGGTCAGTCCGGTCAACCCCTGGGAGTACAGAAGCCGTCCGAAGGACTCGAGAATCGCGCGCTTGGTGTGCTCGCGCTGTTCGGCGTTGGACGCCGCCTGGATTTTGGGCATGACGACATACTAGCCCGCTCTGTCAGTAAAAAACCTGGGTGTGCGGTGGACGTCACCCGACAGCGCGTTCGGTGGCCAGACCCTTCTGCCACAGCGCGTCGAACGGGGCGTGGGAGGTGACGCGCTCGCGGATACCGGCGGTCACGAATTCCTTGGCCGCCCGTGCAGCCTCCAGCGGGGTCAGGCCCTTTGCCAGTTCGGCGGTGACGGCCGCGGCCATGGTGCAACCGGCTCCGGCCACTGCAACACCTTCCACCTTGGGGGCGGCCAGGATTTCCGTGGTTTCGCCGTCGTAGTAGACGTCCACGGCCTCCGGGCCCTCGATGCGGATGCCGCCCTTGGCCAGCACCACCGCACCCGAGCGTTCGTGGATACGCTTGGCGGCCTCTTCCAGTTCCTCGACCGTGGTGATGTCCTGCATGCCGGACAGGGAGATCGACTCGAAGTGGTTGGGGGTCACGAACGTCGCCTGGGGGAGGATCTTTGCCTTGAGGGCCTCGTCCGTGTCCAGGGCCGCGCCGGGCTCCTGGCCCTTGCAGATCAGCACGGGGTCCAGGACCAGGTTCTTGGGCTTGAGGTTCGTCATGGCTTCGGCGACGACGTCGATGGTCGCCGGGGTGCCCAACATGCCCAACTTGACCGCGTCCAGGTCGTAGGCAGTGGTTGCGGCTTCGAGCTGGTCCGCGATGACCTGCGGGTCCACGGGGACGAAGCGGTGACCCCAGTCGTTCTTCGGATCGAAGGAAACAATGCAGGTCAGGGCCAGAGAGCCGAAGACCCCGAGCTCCTGGAACGTCTTGAGGTCGGCCTGGGCGCCGGCACCTCCGGTCGCCTCGTTCCCGGCAACGGTCAGGGCGAACGGGGGATTCGTGGTTGTAGTCATGGGCTTATTGTGCTCTCCGGGCGTTTCGTCACCAAGACGAGCCGCCGCTTTTCGTCACCGGCGCCATGCAGGCGCCACCCGAGCTTCAGGAAGTGAATCCCGATGACCTCCGAGTCCTCCTCCGAAACCTCCGCCGAGCCCGCCTCTGGGCACGCGGTTGCCGCTCCGGCAACCGCGAACACCTCAGACAACACCTCCGACAGCGCCTCCGCACCCCATTTCGCCCCCCGGACCCGCACCACGTTCGACTTGTTCGTGGCCGCCTACGCGGTGGTGCTGATCCTCTCCAACATCGGTGCCACCAAGGGTGTGCAGATCGGTCCGGTGCTCACCGACGGCGGCTTCTTCCTCTTCCCCATCGCCTACGTCCTGGGGGACGTCGTCTCCGAGGTGTGGGGCTTCCGCGCGGCCCGCCGCGCGATCATCACGTCCTTCGCAGCGGCCCTGTTCGCGAGCATCTGTTTTTGGATCATCATTGCGTTGCCCGCGGCCTCCTTCTACGAGGGGCAGGAGGCCTTCGTCCAGGTCCTGGGCCCCGTTCCGCTGATCGTCGCGGGCTCACTACTCGGGTTCCTGGTCGGCCAACTGCTGAACTCCTGGGTCCTGGTCAGGCTCAAGTCGAAGACCCGGGAAAAGCACCTGTGGGCCCGGCTGATCTCGTCCACCCTGGTGGGGGAGCTCGTGGACACCGTGATCTTCTGCGCGGTCGCAGCGCCCATCATCGGCATTCAGACCGCAGGGCAGTTCGTGAACTACGTCGTGGTGGGGTACGTGTGGAAGTGCCTGGTGGAGGTTCTGGTGCTGCCGGTGACCTACGTCGTCGTCGCGCGGCTCAAGAAGACCGAGCCCTACTGGGGTGACGAGCAACGACGGGTTGCCCTCTGACGCCCGGAATTCACGTTTGCCACTAGGATCGGCGCTATGGACGTCTTAACGGGCCTCGGTCTGTCATCTTCGGCCGGCCTCAACGCCTGGATCCCGTTGTTGGTGCTGGGTCTCCTGGATCGATACACCGAATTCGTGGACCTCGGACCCAATTTCGCGTGGCTCTCGAACGGGTGGGTGCTGGCGATCTTCGCGGTGCTCCTGGCGCTGGAGGTCGTGGCGGACAAGGTTCCCGCGATCGACTCGGTCAACGACGTGATCCAGACCGTGGTGCGCCCCACCTCCGGCGGCATCGTGTTCGGGTCCTCCATGACCTCGGACATTGCCGGGCTCACCCTGGGCGGGGAGACGGCCACCGTCACCGACCCCGAGCAGTTCGTGACCTCCGGGACGTGGGTGCCGATCGTGATCGGCGTGGTCCTGGCGCTGGTGGTTCACGGTGTCAAGGCCTTGACCCGTCCGGTGGCCAACACGGCGTCCGCCGGTGCCGCAGCTCCGGTGCTCTCCACCGCCGAGGACGTCGTTGCCGTGGTCATATCTCTGCTGGCAGTGTTCCTGCCGATCCTGGTCCTGCTCGGCCTGGTCGGGTTGGTATTCGGAACCTGGTGGCTCCTCCGACGACGGCGACCGTCGGGCCCGCCGGTGTACGCGGCCTAGCTCTTCCAACAGCCACGAGAGCCCCGGATTCAGCGTGAATCCGGGGCTCTTCGCCTACCGCAGGTTCCAGCCGTCAGGGCCGATCGTTCAGATACGCCAGCTGCGCCCGAACGGAATGTTCCGCGGCCCGGCGGGCGCCGTCCGGGACGTCCGGATAGATGTGCTCGGTGAGTTGCTCCACGGTGGCGTCGGTGCCCAGCGCGCCCAGTGCGGTGCGGACCTCCCGAAGTCGGTCCGCACGGTGGGCGCGCAGGTCGCGGCAGGTGGCGGCCAGGTTGGGAATCACGGGTCCATGTCCCGGGAGCCCCATGGTCGGGCCGGGGCTGTCGGCCAGGACCTCCAGCCGCTCAAGGGTCTGAAGGTAGTCAGCCAGGGTCCCGTCCGGGTGATCGATCATGGTGGTTCCCCGGCCCAGGACGGTGTCACCGGTCAGAACCAGGGTCTTGGCGGCGCCGTCGTCGGTGTCTTCTGTCAGGACGAAGCACAAAGAATCAGAGGTGTGGCCCGGCGCGTGAATCACCTGGAGCTGGACACCACCCGCGTGCAGGACCTCACCGCCGACCAACGGCTCCGCCTCACGGCAGTGCTCGGGGGCGTAGGCCCGCACGGGGGCACCGGTGCGATCGTGCAGCGCGTCGATCGCATCCGTGTGGTCCCCGTGGCGGTGCGTGATCAGGACCAGTTCCACCGGCCCCGTGATGACCTGCCGCTCCACGTGCTCCGCAAGCGCCGGCCCGGGATCAACCACGACCGCGCCCGGGTGCCCCGGAGCCCGCAGCACCCACGTGTTGGTGCCCTCCAAGGTCATGGCGCTCGGGTTGTCCGCGAGGATCACGGACGCCTGATCCGTGACTGTGGAGAGCCAGGGCTGGGGGACGGGCAGAGAACTCACGACTGATCCCTCAAGAACCCGGCCAGGCGCTCCAATGAACTGGCCCAGGCCGCGCGCGCGTGGTCGTGGACCTGCTCCGGAAGCGGACCCTGGGTGAGCGTGACGCGCGTGGCGTACCGGCCGCCGTCGGGACTCTCCACGGCCATGGGGCGCAGCTCGCAGCGCAGGACGATCACATGCTCGCTGGGCCGACCTTCGTGGTCCGGCAGGAACTCGTGGATCTCCAGAAGCCGCCCCGGGACGACTTCCTGATGCCGGGCATGGACCGGGGCCTCCTGCGACGGATCCTCGTCCAGGGCCAGACGCAGGGAACGGTTGCCGCCTTCGCTCGGGTCGACCTCGACGCTGTCGGGTACGACCGACCAGCCCGCGGGGCCGTACCACCGCGTGATCGCGTCGGCGTCAGTGAGGGCATGGAACACCGACGCCACGGGATGCGCGAAATCACGCGTCAGGGTCCAGATCTGGTCGGCGGGTACGGGGTCAAGAGCGGACATGCCACGAGCTTACGGGTGGTTGCCGCCGTAGTACGCGCCCAGGGTGCGGTCCCGGTACTCGAGGTAGGTGCCGTCGGCCATGGCCTCCCGCGCGCGGTCCACCAATCGCACGGTGAAGCGTTCGTTGTGGATCGAGGCCAAGGTGGCCGCCAGACGTTCCTTGGCCTTGAACAGGTGGTGGACGTAGGCGCGGGTGTAGTGGCTGCACGTGTAGCAGTCGCAGCCCTCGTCGACCGGCGTGAAGTCGCGCTTGAACCGGGCGCCCGTGATGTTGAACCGTCCGTCCGGGTGGTAGAGCGCACCGGTACGGGCCACCCGCGTGGGGGAGACACAGTCGAAGGTGTCCGCGCCCGCCTCCAGGGCCACGAAGATGTCGTTGGGTTCGGAGATGCCCAACAGGTGGCGAGGTTTGTCCTCGGGGAGTTCTTCCGCGCACCAGCCCACGATCGTGCCCAGGTTCTCCTTCTCCAGAGCACCGCCGATGCCGAAACCGTCGAAGTCCATGGCCCCCAGGTCACCGCAGGCCTTGCGGCGCAGATCCTCGTACTGCGCCCCCTGGATCACCCCGAACAGCGCCTGGTACGGGCGATGCGAGCGTTCTTCCGTCAGCCGGCGGTGTTCCTCGATGCAGCGCAGCGCCCATCGACGGGTGCGTTCCAAGGCCTCTTCCTGGTAGCCACGCGAGTTGTGAAGCGTGGTCAGCTCGTCAAAGGCGAACATGATGTCCGCCCCGATCCCGTGCTGGACCTGCATGGAGACCTCAGGGGTGAAACGGTGTCGGTCACCGTTGAGATGGGAGGTGAACGTGACGCCGTCGTCGTCCACGGTGGCCAGGCGTTCCTTGCCCTCGGCGACGTCGTCGTCCCCGACCATTCCGGCGGCGGCCGAGGTGGACATGTTGATGACCTTCTTGAACCCGGAGCCCAAGGACATGACCTGGAAGCCCCCGGAATCCGTGAAGGTGGGGCCGTCCCAGTTCATGAAGGCCCCCAGGCCACCGGCTGCGTCCAGGAGGTCGTGACCGGGCCGCAGGTAGAGGTGGTAGGCGTTGGCCAACAACGCCTGGGCGCCCAGGTCCTTCATGGCCTCGGGCAGCACGGCCTTCACGGTGGCCGCGGTGGCCACGGGAATGAAGGCCGGGGTCTGGATCTGACCGTGCGGGGTGGTGATGGTCCCCGTACGCCCCAACCACGGGCCCGATCCCGGGTCGGGGGTGGTGTCGGCCAGCCGGTCGTGGACGCGGAAGGAGAACGACGCCCGGGCCTCCTCCCACCCGACCTGGGCGGGCTCGACAGTGTGATCTTGGTCAGGCCGGGAGGATTCAGGCGGGGCATCGGAGGTCATCCCCATATTCTGACTGACGCCCGGCCTGTTCCGGGCCACCGTCCCACGCCGCTCCGTCCCCCCAGGAGGATCCCAGAATGCCCACGTCCGCGCTCCGCAGCATGGTCGAGCTGGGTCCGGCCCGGGCCGATCACCTTCCGGCCGCGCGGATCGCCCTGTCCGTCGCGGTGCCGCTGCTCCTGCTGTTGGCGATGGACCGCCTCGACCTGAGCATGTACGCGGCCTTCGGGGCGTTCACCGCCGTGTACGCGCGGCAGGAACCGGTTTGGGCCAGGTTCCGGCACCAAGCGCTCGCGGGGTTGCTGTGCACGGCGTCGGTCCTGATCGGCGCCGTGCTGTCCTCGATCGACGCGCCTGTGGGGTGGGTCCTGGCCGTGACCACGATCGTTGCGGCGCTCGGAGCCGTCCTGGCAGCCGTGTGGCTGCTGAAACCAGCCGGTTCGCTGTTCATGGTGTTCGCCACGGGGGCCGTCGGGTCCCTGGGCGCCTCGTTCGTGGCGCCCCTGCCGACCGTGGCGCTGGTGGCCGGGGGAGCAGCGGCCTTCTCAGTCCTCCTGGGCCTCGTGTGGGTCGTGTTCGGTGAGGGCGTGACCGGGCACGTCTCCGACGTCCTGCCTTCGCACGGTGCGACGACGGCGCAGGTCTGGGCCCACGGTGGACGGTTCTTCCTGGCCGCCGGACTGGGTGGGCTCCTGAGCCTGGCGGTGGCCGACTCCCACAACTACTGGTCCCAGGTGGCAGCAGTGGCACCGATCGCCGCCCCCACCACGGCAGCCCGCCTGCAGCGTGGGATCCACCGCGTGGTGGGAACCCTGGGTGGGGTCGCGGTGACGGGCTTCGTCCTCGCCCTGCCGCTGGAGACCTGGCACATGGTGGTGGTTGCGATCGCCTGCCAGTTCCTGGCGGAACTGTTCATCGGCCGCAACTACGTCGTGGCGCTGCTGTTCGTCACCCCGCTGGCCCTGTTGATGACCCAGCTGGTCCATCCGCTGCCGGCGGCGGACCTGTTGCAGGCGCGGGCGGTGGAGACCGTCGTCGGTGCCGCGGCCGGTCTGTTGGTGGTGTACCTGTGGCGCAACGAGAAGGAACGCCGTGCCGATACCCAGGCCCTGCCGGTTCTGCGTAGGGCCATGGAATCCGATGCGGAGGAGGCCTAGCTGTACTTCCCCGGCAGGTTGTGAACACGCGGGGTAGATGAAGGCCTCCGGGCAAGATGTGGGTTACCACAC
>NZ_JAAOZS010000026.1:0-31841 GCF_011602805.1 Kocuria sp. JC486
GCCGACCTGTCGCCACAGGTAACACCCACCCGAGCCTCCGTTGCATGTAAACAACGTCCTGACCCGCAACACCTAGTCGGCGTCACTGCCTGTAACACGCCGAGTCACCCTTGCATTCCCACTTGCAAAGTGAACTGATGGGGGGTGGGGTGGTGACGTGCGGCAACGTGGGACCAGGCGATCATTACTGGCGGTGTGCGCCGTGTTGGTGACCGGATGCGGCTCGGCGGAGGAACCTCCTTCCGATGCTCCGTATCCGTCGTCAATGACCACGGAACAGGCCGAGGAGACCGGGGTCGAGTACCGGATGATTCCCTCCGCTTGTCTGCTGGAGACCTCAGCGGCGGACGCCGACGTCGAACAGGCCACCGCCGACTCGGACGTATCCGCCCCGTGGCTGGCCGCCCAACCGGAGGACGACATGCAGGCCACGCTCGACAAGGCGGTGGAGGGTGCCCGGGCCGACCTGGGCATCGAAGTCGGAGTCGCCGTCCGGAACCGGGACACCGGGGAGACCGTTCTGGTCAACGACCAGCGCAGTGCCAGCGCGGCGAGCCTGTCCAAGGTGGTGGTGGCCATGAGCTTCCTGCGCCAGCAGGATGCCGCCGGCCAGGAGCTGCCGGCGGGCGACCGTGCCCTGTTGGCGGATTCGATCTCCAAAAGCGGCAACGAGTCCACTGCGGTTCTCTTCGGTCGCCTCGGGCCAGACGACGCTGCTGCCACAGATGCCCTGGCCGACACCTATGACCTCCTGGGCACCGAGGACACCGTGCCCGAACTCGGGTGGGGAGCGGAGTCCACCACGGCTTCGGACCAGTTGAAGGTTGTCGACGCGCTGGCCGACCCGCCCGACTGGCTGGGCGCGGAGGACGCCGCCCTGCTGCGTTCGCTCATGTCACCGACGCCTGGCTACCCGAGCTACTCCCAGGGCTTCGGCCTGGGGGTTCTGGCGAACCCCGCCGTCGTACCGGAGGGTTCCGTGGTGGAGGGGGTCACGGCCAAGAACGGGTGGCTTGCCGACGACGACGGCCAGTGGTCGGTCTCTACGATCGGCCAGGCCCGCGTCGACGGGACCCCGTACGAGATCGTGTTCACCACGCACGGAGCTCCCAATTCACCCTGCGGGTTCACGCTGCTGGACGATCTCACACTGCTGGTGGCCGACAAGGCGTGACCGATGAACGGACCCCCGAGCCGTGGAATCAGCTCGGGGGTCGCAGTTCAACCGGTTAGATCAGCGTGGACGCGGCATGTCCGTGGCGTCACGGACCTCTCCCACGAGTTCCTCGAGCACGTCCTCGAGCGCAACGATCGCGCGCTGTCCCTGCGTCTCGGCCGAGCCTTCCACCAGCGCCAGGTGGGCGTTGTTGACCTGCATACGGCGCATGACGCTCTGCAGCTTGGCCTCTTCGGGGACCGTGCCGAGCTGGTGGAGGATCGACCGATCGAAGGGCAGGTCCCGCTGCTCCGCGGCCAGACCGAGCACGTCCTTCGTGTGGATGTAACCCTGCAATTCACCACCTGGCCCGACCACCGGGAACCTGGAGTACCCGGTTTCTGCGGTGAGCCGTTCGAGGTGGGCGTTGGTGGCGTCATGGGCCACCGTGCGCATCTGCTCGAACGGAATAGCGACGTCGGCAGCCGTCAGTCGCTCGAAGTTCAGGGCACCCGTCAGCAGGTGGATTTCATCGGAGTCCAGAAGCCCGACCCGTCCGGATTCGGCGACGAAACCGGCGACCTCGTCCGATGTGTAGGCCGAGGCCACTTCATCCTTGGGCGTTGCGCGAAAGCCGTAACGCACCACGAGGTTCGCCGTCTCGTTCATCAACCAGATCACGGGCCGCAGGACGACGACGAAGAACCGCAGGACGGGACCCAGGGCCAACGCCGAGGCGGCCGGCTGGGCAATGGCGATGTTCTTGGGAACCATCTCACCGATCACCATGTGCAGGAAGGTGACCACCAACAGTGCGATGACCAGCGCGATCGGGTGGATCAGGAACTCGGGCACTCCCACCATTTCGAACAAGGGCTCGATCAGGTGAGCGATCGCAGGCTCACCCACCGACCCGATCAAGAGCGAACAGGCCGTGATCCCCAGCTGTGTGGCGGCGAGGGACGTGGAGACGTCCTCAATGCCCTTGAGTGCGGATCGGGCGGCTCCCGAGCCATCGGCGGCCCTGGGTTCGAGCTGGTCGCGGCGGGCCGAGACCATGGCGAATTCGGCCCCCACGAAGAAGGCGTTGCCCAGCAACAGGAGAACGAGGACCAGAACAGCAAGTGCGTCGCTCATCGGCTCTCCCCCGGTCGCAGCGCGGTGTCCAATTCAGGACCCTGCCCGTCCTCGCTGGGCCCGCTTCCGGTCGGGTCCTCAACGGTCTCGTACTGCACGGGTGGTTCGCCCGCTTCCTGGTCGTCGTCCTCCTGCGGCAGGCGGTTCACGATCACCCGCTCAACACGGTACTGATCCATCGCCCCGACTCGCAGTGACAACCGGCCCTGGGTGGGCAGATCGTCCTCGTCGCGGTGCTCGTGGTCGGTACCCTCCACGGTCACTTCATCTCCGACTTCGGGCAGACGGTCCAGCATCTCGCCGATCAGGCCACCCAGGGTGTCCGTCTCCTCGCCCTCGGGCAGGTCGAGTTTGACGATCTCTCCGAGTTCGTCCGGCCGCAGCAGGCCGGAGACCACGATCGATCCGTCCCGCCGACGCCGGTACTTGGCCAGCGTGGTGTCCTGTTCATCGTCGATCTCGCCGACGATCTCCTCGATGAGGTCCTCCAGGGTCACGATCCCGGCGGTTCCGCCGTATTCGTCGACGACGATCGCGATCTGCAGACCCGGCTGGCGGAGTTCACGCAGGAGGGGGTCCAGGGTCATGGATTCGGAGACCACGGTGGCCTCGCGGGCAATCTTGTGCGCCGGCGTGCTCACCCGCTCCTCGATGGGCACCCCCAGAGCGTCCTTGAAGTGCACGATGCCGATGATGTCGTCCACGCTCTCACCCATGACCGGGTACCGGGCATGCCCGGTCCGCGCGGTGAGGTCCAGGACGTCCTGAACGGATTCGTCCTCCACGAAGGTCACACGGGGACGGGGCATCATGACGTCGGCAGCGGTGCGATCGCCGAATTCGATGGAACGTGCGACCAGTTCGGCGGTGGCCGGGTCCAGTGTTCCTTCTTCACCCGAGCGGGACACCACGGAGATGAGTTCCTCTGCCGTCCGCGCGTTGGCGACTTCCTCCTGCGGATCGAAGCCCAACAGCCGCAGGATCCCGTTGGCCGAGGAGTTGAGGATGCGGACCAGCCACCCGAGGAGCAGCATGAAGAGATTCTGCGGACGCACCACCAGACGGGAAACCTTGATCGGTTCCGCTATGGCCCAGTTCTTGGGGACCAGTTCACCGAAGACCATCTGGACGAACGTGACGACGACGAAGGCCCCGGTGGTGCCGATCGCGGTGACCACACCGGCAGGCAGATGCGTGGCCCCGAGCCCTTCACTCAGCAGGACACCCAGGGAGGGTGCGGTCAGGTAACCGGCGACCAGACTCGAGATGGTGATACCGAGTTGGGCGCCGGAAAGGTTCGTGGAGGTCTTGGACAATGCCTTGTCCACGGCTCCCGCGAGAGCGTCACCCGACTGCACACGCTCTCGGATGGTGTTCCGATTGACCGTGAGGTAGGCGAACTCGACCGCGACGAACAACGCGTTGGCGAAGATCAGGAGAAGAAGAACGACCAGCAGGATCAGTGCCGAAACGATCGTGCTCAACGGGCGTTCACCGCCGTCGTCGTCAGGCAGCCAGTGATGTGCAGATCATGAGAGCGGGAGCTGTTGCCGTAGGGGCAACTTCGATACTCCGCATCGTCCGGTGTGGCCACGCGGCGGGCGCCGTGGGTCGTCCGGGATATGTCGTGAGGCATGAGGTCAAGTGTAAAGGGTCAGGACATCCAGACCCCATAGCTCGGCCCCACGTCCGCTGTGAGCCCAAACGCACCACTGGGCCCCCGACCCCGTACACGCCGAAGGCGGCGGACCGTGTGGTCCGCCGCCTTCGGGCAGGACGTCCAAGACTGACTCGGATGTCAGGCGCGTCACCGCGCCGAAAGGGTGATCACCGCAGTGATCGCTGCGCGAATCAGAAGGTCACGTAGCTGTCAACGCTCATGGCGTTGACCGAGTGGACCTGGGTACCCTGGCTCGGGTTCAGAGCGGAGATCATCTGACCGTTGCCCAGGTAGATGCCGACGTGGCTGCCACCGTTCTGGATGACCAGGTCGCCCGGCTGCGGGTTGGAGGTCGGGGTGCCTGCGGCACCCTGAGCAGCAGCAGTGCGGGGCAGCTCGATGCCCTGCTGAGCGTAGACGTACTGGGTGAAGCCGGAGCAGTCCCAGGCGCCGGGGGTGGTGCCGCCGTAGACGTAGCCGGAGCCCACGTAGCCCTGAGCAGCGCCGGCGATGCCGGAGGTCGAGCCGGAGCCAGTGGACTGGGTGGAGACACCCGAGGAAGCCTGAGCAGCCGGGGCCTCGTTCGAGGAGGAAGCCTGGGCGGCGGGGGCCTCGTAGGAAGCGGAAGCCGGGGCAGCCTCGTTGGAGGAAGCCTGGGCCACCGGAGCAGCGTTGGAAGCAGCAGCCGGAGCGGCGTCGGAGGACGAAGCCTGAGCGGCCGGAGCAGCGTTGGAAGCAGCAGCCGGAGCCGAGGAGGCGCCGTTGCCGTAGTTGTAGGTCGGGTTGCCGTTGGCGTCGAGGGTCCAGGAGAAGGACCAGCCGTTGGCCTCAACGGCGGCGTAGTCCACACCGTCGAAAGAGTTCGGCTGCGTGCCGGTGTAGCTCAGCTCGGGCATGGCCGAAGCGGGAGCAATGGTGGCTGCAGCGGCGACACCGGCAACTGCGATACCGAGGCCGGTGCGACGAGCAACAGTCTTGACGTTCTGCATTGGTTTTTCCTCCAGAGTGCCTGCGGGGTGAGCTGTCGGGTTCGGTTCGGAGTAAACCGGCCGAGGCTCAGTGGGTGGACCGCCTCGGCTTCACCCCAAGGTCCGACCTCCATGAGGTTCGGGCCACAGAAGTGGGTCCCTCGCTCCTGCCATGTCCGTGTTCGGGATCTTCACCGGACAGCGGCAGGATGCGGCATCCAGTCCGGCGGTGTCGCCCGTTCGAGCGGCACGACGAAAACCATAACGAACAGATCACGGATTGTCACGATCGAGTAACGCCATCGATGCCCGACAGGGACCAAACTGCATGCATATCGATGCCGATTAGGTCCGGCGGTCCCACATTTCCACTGGTCAGCGCGTTCCAAGATCGAACGAGACTCGGCGGAACGTGATCTCCAAAACATCACAAAAAAGTTCGGAGTGGTCGCCAAATTGGTCACGACGGGACAGATACGGACACTCTCGGGCAACCAGCTGGTGCCCGCCAAGGGACAGGAAGCTCAGGATTCCGTGGCCACGACGGTCGCATGAAACCCCTCGATATGGCCCCGGAGCAGCCGTGCAGCACGGGCACCGTCCTGCGCCTCGAACGCCTCGAGGATCCCACAGTGCTCACGCTGCAATCGCGCGCGCAGCCCGATCCAGTCGGGAACGTGGGCCACGGATTGCTGCACGTAACCGATCACCGCATCACGCAGGGACTGCATGACAGTGGTCAGGACGACGTTGCCCCCCAAAGTGGTGAGCTCCACGTGGAAGCGCGCGTCAAGGTCATGGAAGCGCGCATCAGGGATGCTCGGATCGTCCATCTCCTCCAAGTAGGACCGGGCCGCTACTAGGACCTTCCCCCTCTGCTCCTCCTCCACGCCCAGCCCGGTCGCCAGTGCCGCCTGCGTCTCCAGCAGGACGCGCGTGGCGACCACGTCGGCCATGGGGAGCGCCTTGGTGGCAACGTGCATGCGCAGCGCCCAGGACAGTGCCGCCGAGGGTTCCGAGACGACGACGGCACCAGCCTTGGGCCCCGAGCCCGTCCCCGAACGGACCAGGCCCATGGCCGCGAGGACCCGCACCGCTTCACGCACCGAGGCGCGCGAGATACCGAACTCCTCGGCCAACGCACGCTCGCCGGGCAGCTTCTGCCCGACCGCGAGATCGCCGCTGCGCAAACGCTCTTCGACCCATCTGAGGACGGCCGCGTACGCGGGCGCGTCGTCCTTGACGGTGCCGGAGTCCGGCTGCCCCCCGGCCCCTGGTGTCACTGCGGGGGCAGCATCCAGGCCAGCACGTTGGACTGCAGGAACACCAGCGCGCACAGCACGATCAACATGCCGAGGGACCAAGGCAGCACCTTCTTGAAGATGGTCGACTCCTGACCGGGCATGCTCACCGCGGTTGCAGCGATGGCCAGGGATTGCGGAGAGATCATCTTGCCAACAACACCGCCCGTGGTGTTAGCCGCCACCATCAGATTGGGATCCAACCCCGCACCCGTTGCCGCGGTCTGCTGCAGGTTGGAGAACAGTGCGTTGGCGGAGGTGTCGGATCCGGTCACGGCCGTACCGACCCACCCCAGGACCGGGGAGAAGAACGCGAAGGCCGCACCCAGACCCGCCACGAAGCTGCCGATGGCCAGGGTCTGACCGGAGAAGTTCATGACGTAGGCCAATGCCAGCACGGACATGATGGTCAGCGCCGAGAAGCGCATCTTGTACATGCACGCACCGATTTCCCGCAGGCCCTTGCCGATGGTCATGGGGAACTTCCCGTTGTGGTTGAACACCGTGTAGATGATCGTGACCAGCAGGCCGGTGATCAGCAGCAGCGTGCCGGGCGAGGAGAGCCAGGTGAAGGTGTACACGGTTCCGGTGATCGGTTCCCCCGTGCCGGCACTGAGCAACCGCCCGTCCAGCCCTGGCCAGGGGATCGTGAGGTCGGTCGCGGCCAGCGTCTTCGGCACGTTGACCCCGAGGGTCCACAGCTTGGCCACGCCGAACACGAACACGACCAGGACGTAGGGAACCATGGCCATCCACACGCGCACCGGCGTGAGTTCGCTGACGTTCTCGATCTCTTCGATCCCCAGGCGCTGCTTGGCCTCGGCTGCGCCCTTGGGCTTCCAGAACCGGAGCAGGATCACGGCACCGGCCACGCCCACCAGGGAGGCGACGACGTCCGTGAGTTCGTAGGAGAAGTGGGTGGCGGTCCACCACTGGGCCACGGCGAAGGAGGCGCCGATGGCGACGGCCGCCGGCCAGGCGTCCTTCACACCGCGCACTCCGTCGATCAGCAGCAGGAGGAACAGCGGAACGACGAACGCGAACAGGGGCGCCTGATGCCCGACCACGGCACCGATGTGGGCAGGATCAAGACCGGTGAGCTTGCCCGCCGTCGTGATCGGGATGGCCACGGCGCCGAAGGCGACAGGCGCCGTGTTGGCGATGAGCACGACGACGGCGGTCTTGAGCGGCTTGAGCCCGATCGCCAGGATCATCGTGGCGGTGATGGCAACCGGCGCACCGAAACCTGCGAGGGCTTCCAACAGACCACCGAAGCAGAAGGCGATCAGGATGGCCTGGATGCGGACGTCACCGCCACCGATGGAATCGAAGATCGCCCGCATGTCCTCGAAACGTCCGGCCGCGACGGTGACCTGGTAGAACCACAGCGCCATGACGACGATCCACACGATCGGGAAGAGGCCGAAGACGGCACCCTGGCTGGCCGACAGCAGGGCGAGATCGACCGGCATCTTGAAGGCCAGGACCGCCACGATGATCGCGGTGGCCAAAGCGATCAGACCGGAGAGCCACGCGCTGCGCTTGAGCCCGACCAGGGCGATGAAGAAGGCAGCCAACGGGATGATGCCGACGAGGGCCGAGAGACCCAGGCTCCCGGCCACCGCATCAACTTGGGCGGTGTATGTGTTCACTGATGACTCCTGCAGTTGAGGGACTGATTCCGCGTGGGGATCCAGGAGTCAGCCCGGAGTGCGATGTGGCTCACGGACGAGTATGGTCGAACCACATGAGGTCGTGTGAAACTGTACATGACCTGCGTCACAGAAATCGCGGAGGATCTATGAAGGTCGCACTTTTCGCCACGTGCATCGTGGACGCGATGTATCCCAAGGTCGCCTTGGCCACGGTTCGGATTCTCGAACGGCTGGGCCACGAGGTCGTGTTTCCCCCCGGCCAGGGTTGCTGCTCCCAGATGCACGTCAACAGCGGGTACATCGAGGATGCCCTACCGGTGGTGCGTAACCACGTCGAGGCGTTCACCTCCGCGGACTACGACGTCGCCGTCGCCCCCTCGGGTTCGTGCGTGGCCTCCCTGGGACACCAGCAGCCCATGGTCGCCCGCAAGTGTGGCGACACCGCCCTGGCCGAGCGGGCCGAGGAGGTGGCCGCCAAGACCTACGAGCTCTCGGAGCTCTTGGTGGACGTCCTGGGCATCACGAACGCCGCAGAACAGTTGGGGTCCTACTTCCCCCACCGCATCACCTACCACCCGTCCTGCCACGGCCTGCGGTTGCTGGGCCTCGGCGATCGACCCACCACCCTGCTCTCGAGCGTGGAAGGCCTGGACCTCGTGGACCTGCCGGACGCCCATGAGTGCTGTGGCTTCGGGGGGACGTTCTCCTTCAAGAACCCCGATGTCTCCGGCGCCATGGTGGAGGCCAAGCTCAAGAACATCGAATCCACCGGCACCAACCTGTGCGCGGGTGGGGACGCGTCCTGCCAGTTGCACATCAGCGGGGCCGCGCGCCGCCGGGGATCCGAGGTCCGCACGATCCACATCGCGGAGATCCTGGCCTCGACCCGCGCCAACCCGCTGGAACTGGATCAGATCGCCGAGCTGTCCATCCCCCAAGGCCACGCCACTGTCGCGCCCGCCGACTCCGCGTCGGTCGCACCCTCAGGAGGTCCCCGATGAGCTCCGTCAACCTGGGAATGCCCGGGACTCGCGTTGCTTACGGGTCCGGCAATCTCTACGAGGAGACGCCGTTCCCCGAGCATGCCCGCTCAGAACTCGAGAACAAGCAGATGCGGGCCAACATCGGCCACGCGACGCACACGATCCGGACCAAGCGCGGTCGAGTGGTGGGCGAGCTCCCCGACTGGCAGGACTTGCGTGACGCAGGCTCGGCCATCAAGAAGGAGGTGGGGGCGCGACTGCCGGAACTGCTGGAGCAGTTCGAGGCCAACGTCACCGCGCGCGGCGGAGTGGTCCACTGGGCGCGCGACGCCGCTGAGGCCAATGGGATCATCACCGATCTGGTGCGTGCCAAGGGCGTAGATGAGGTCATCAAGGTCAAGTCCATGGCCACCCAGGAAATCGGGATGAACGAGCACCTGGAGGCCCAGGGCATCACGGCCCATGAAACGGACCTGGCCGAACTGATCGTGCAGTTGGGCGAGGACAAGCCCTCCCACATCCTGGTGCCTGCGATTCACAAGAACCGTGACGAGATCCGGGAGATCTTTTCCCGCCGGATGCCCGGAGCCGGCGCGGAACTGACCAACGAACCCGCGGTTCTGGCCGAGGCCGCCCGCAGCTATCTGCGGGAGAAGTTCCTGGACACCACGGTTGCGATCTCCGGTGCGAACTTCGGCATCGCCGAAACCGGAACCCTCACGGTCGTCGAATCCGAGGGCAACGGACGCATGTGCCTGACGCTGCCCAAGACCCTGATCACGGTCATGGGCATCGAGAAACTCCTGCCTCGTTTCGCCGACCTGGAAGTCTTCACCCAGCTGCTCCCACGGTCCTCCACAGGCGAGCGCATGAACCCGTACACCTCCATGTGGACCGGGGTCACCGAGGACGACGGCCCGGAAGAGTTCCACGTGATCCTGCTGGACAACGGCCGCTCGGCCGTACTCGGCGATCCCGACGGTCGCTCGGCCCTGCACTGCATTCGGTGCTCGGCCTGCCTGAACGTGTGCCCCGTCTACGAACACGCAGGCGGTCACGCGTACGGCTCGACCTACCCGGGGCCCATCGGCGCCATCCTGTCCCCTCAGCTCACGGGTGTGGCAGCAGAACAGAACAACTCGCTGCCCTACGCGTCCTCGCTGTGTGGCCGGTGCTACGAGGTCTGCCCCGTGAAGATCGACATCCCGTCGATCCTGGTGCACCTGCGCGACGAGGACATCCGGACCAAACACGGTCAGCGGGACGATCAGGCCTCTGCCCAGCGGGCCACCGTCCTCGAAGCGCGGGCGGCTGAGGCGGAAGCCTCCGGCGCACCGGTGGAACCCGCCGAGCACCCGGCGGACTTCAAGAAGAAGCGCGTTCCCTCTGAGATGGACCTGCTCATGAAGGCCGCCGGCACCGTGATGTCCTCCGGCACCAGGATGGGACTGGCCGAGCGCGCCCTGCCCGTGGGGCGCGGTGCCCTCAAGCCCTTCGGCGGACTCAAGTGGTTGCCCGGGATGGTCGGCGGCTGGACCCAGGAACGCGACATCCCCGTGCCGCCGTCGCAGTCCTTCCGGAACTGGTGGCAGAAGAACGGTGCGAACGCCGAGCAGCGCGTGGAGCGCGATCTGGGGCAGACCCACCTGCCACAGGCCGACGGCGCACCGGGCCCTACGCCGTCGTTGGCGGCCGGCATCGAGGAACATGCCGCGTGGGGAGCCGAGGCACAGGCGGTCTACCACCTGCGCGCGCAACGCCCCGACCCCGAAGGGCAGGACACCAAATCCAGTGAGGTCAACAGCACCGGGGAGGAACCGGCATGAGCCAGACAGACGCCAAGGCCACCATCCTGGCCCGGATCGGGCACGCACTGCGCGATGAACCGGCGGCACCGGAGGTCCCGCGAAACTATCGCAGGACCTCGTCGCTGAACCACGACGACGTGGTCGAGATGCTCGAGGACCGGCTGATCGACTACAAGGCAAACGTGTACCGGGAGACCACCGAAACCCTGCCGGGGCGTTTACGTGAGTTGCTGGGCGACGCATCGACCGTCGTCCCGGACGGTGTTCCGGACACCTGGCTGCCGGAAGGCATCGAGCGGGTGCGAGACGTCAACGACTCAGGGTCCGTCCTCTCGGCCCGCGAACTGGATGCGCTGGGTGCCGTGGTCACCGCATCCACCGTGTCCTGCGCAGAGACGGGGACCATCTTCCTCAACAGCCGCCCCGACGAAGGACGGCGGGCCCTGAGCCTGGTTCCAGATCATCACGTGTGCGTGGTGCCGCTGGACACGGTGGTCGAGCTGATCCCCGAAGCCTTCGAGCGCATCAACCACGCGGATCCCATCACCATGATCTCGGGCCCCTCCGCGACCTCGGACATCGAACTGGAGCGGGTCGAGGGCGTGCACGGCCCCAGGAGGCTGGACGTCGTCCTGCTCGGCTGAGCAAGAACCCGCCTGCGGTTCAGCAGACCGTACGGCAGACTGTAGGCGTCCACTCATTGCATCCGAAAGGAACTCATGAGCAACCTTCACGATTTCACCGCGGACACGATTTCCGGCTCCCAGGACGGCTTCGAACGGCTGGCGGGTCAGGTCGTCCTGATCGTCAACACGGCGAGTGAATGTGGTTTCACCCCCCAGTACGACGGTCTGGAAAAGCTCTACGAGCAGTACAAGGACCGCGGGTTCACCGTGTTGGGTTTCCCCTGCAACCAGTTCGGTGGGCAGGAGCCCGGCGCGGAGCAGGAGATCCAGGAGTTCTGCCGCACGTCCTTCGGAGTCGAGTTCCCGCTGTACAAGAAGGTGGACGTCAACGGGTTGCACACACATCCGCTGTGGGAGTGGCTCAAGACCCAGAAGCAGGGGCCCAACGGCGCGGACATCGAGTGGAACTTCACCAAGTTCCTCGTGGACCAGTCGGGTCAGGTGGTGGCCCGGTACGAACCGGCCACCGAGCCCGCCGAGATCACCGCGGACATCGAGGACCTGCTCGAGAAGTGAGAACGACGACGGCGTCCCTCGGGGCGCCGTCGTCACACGCCCATGAACGAATTCACGCGCAGCACCGGTTCGCCGCACTTCGAGCTGCGGCGCTCCGAGCAGAGTCAGCGGTGCTACCGTCCGCACTTCCACGAGCGGGCGGCCCTGGGTGTGATCGACCGCGGAAGCACGCGGTTCACGGGGGCCTTTGACACCGTCGTCGACCTCCGCGCGGGCGACACCATCGTCATTCCCGCGGGTCACGTTCATGCGTGCAACCCCCATGACGGGGCCTGGAACTACCAGTTCCTGCAAATGGATCAGACCTGGGCCCGTTCCCAGATCGATTCGGTCGAACAGGGCCGAGCGGTGGAGACCTGGTTCAGCGGCATCCGGGTCTTCCGGAGCCCGCGACTGCACGAAGCGTTCACGCGCATCACCAAGATGGTTGCTGCGGACCCGCAAGACGCTGAACGCGTGGGCGCACATCTCCGGAAAGCGCTGGAGGAGTGCAGCAACATGAAGCCCGTCTGGGCCGAGCCCGAACCCGCCACCTTTTTGTCGGCCACGCGTCTGGGGTCGGTTCTCGAGCGGTTGCGGGACGACGAACGCAATCCTTCGCTGGATGAGTTGGCGCAGCTGGCGGGGATGACCCGGTACCAGCTCATCCGATCGGTCAAGTCCGCGACCGGGCTGACACCGCTGGCCTGGCGGCAGAACCAGAAGATCATTCGCGCTCGCCGCATGCTCGCCGAGGGACACGACCTGGCGGGCACCGCCCACGGCCTCGGCTTCACCGATCAGAGCCATTTCCATCGGCTCTTCCGGGCCCACGTGGCCGCCTCCCCAGGCAGCTACCGCAGCTGAATCTCCCGCGGCAGTCGGTCGCTCACTTTCGTACAAGACCAGGTTTCCCCGAGCCGGCACAGTCATGGGTACAGGCGTCATGGGCACGGGCCATCGTGGCCCTCGACGGCGTTTCCCGGGGCGGGTGTACGACCCGGGTCAGAGCTCGCGGGGAAGCGGCTTGTGTGAAACGGCTTGCGGGGAACGGAGTTGGAGCAGTGGAGCAATTCGTGGCGGTTGCTGCGGCGCATTTCCTGGCTCTGCTCATCCCGGGAGTGGACTTCTTCCTGATCGTCCGCACGTCGCTCAGACACGGCCGGGTGCCTGCCGCGATGGTGTGCGTGGGTATTGCACTGGCCAACGCGCTGTTCATCTCAGCCGCCTTCGCGGGCTTGGGATTCATCACCAATCCGGTGGTGCTCTCCGTCTTCGAACTGGTGGGTGGTGGCTTCCTGACCTATGTCGGCGTCCAGTTCTTCCGCGCGGATGCCCGGGCGACCGTACCGCTCGAAGCACAACGGTCGAGCGCTGTGAACCCGCAGCTGCGGTGGCGACTTCTGGGCACCGGCTTCGCCTCCGGGTTGCTCAATCCGAAGAATGCCCTGTTCTACGTCAGCCTGGCCGCCGCCGTTGCCCCCGCTCCAGCAGGCTCGCTGATCTTCTACGGGACGTGGATGTTCACGGTGGTCCTCACGTGGGACCTTCTGCTCGCCTTCGCATTGGGAGCGCCGCGCACGCTGGGGGCGTTGCAGAGGGTGCTGCCGTGGATCAGCGCCACGGCCGGCCTGGTTCTCGTGGCGCTCGGAGTGACGATGGTGATCCGGGGCCTGACGGCCTTGTAGGCGTGGGTCCGAAGCGGCCTTCAACTCACGGGCCTGGTCACGAAACGAAAGAACGACGGCGCCCCGTGGGGCGCCGTCGTCGTTGGTGCTGATGCAATCGGGCAGCGAGCCCGGTGACGATCAGGCGGAGGCGTAGATGTCGACGTCGTCGTCGCGCTCCAGGACGTCGTCGGTCTTGTTCGGGAAGAACGCCCGGTAGAGGATCCCGGCGATGGCAGCGCCCAGCAACGGTGCCACGAAGAACAACCACACCTGCCCCAAGGCATCCGGCACGAACCAGGCCACGGCGAGCGAACGCGCCGGGTTGACGGACGTGTTGGACACGGGGATGGAGACCAGGTGGATCAAGGTCAACGACAGGCCGATGGCCAGCGGGGCAAAGCCCAGGTTGGCGCGGTCATCCGTCACCCCCAGGATGACGAAGAGGAAGATGCAGGTCAGCACGGTTTCGGCGATGAACACGGACAGCAGGGTGTAGCCCATGGGCGACAGGTCACCGTAGCCATTGGTCGCAAAGCCACCCGCCGTGGCGGAGAAGCTCTCTTGACCGGAGGCAATCACGTAGAGGATCATCGCGCCGAGCGAGCCACCCAGGATCTGGGCAACCCAGTACGGCAGGACGGCTTTCCACTCAAAGCGACCAGCAACGGCGGCGCCCAGCGTGACGGCCGGATTGAAATGTCCGCCGGAGACCCAGCCGACTGCGTACGCCATGACCACGACGGTCAGGCCGAAGGCCAGAGCAACGCCCAGGAAGCCGATGCCCATGTTGATGGCACCGCCGGCGATGACAGATGCGGAAAGGACAGCTGCGCCGCAGCCACCCAGGACCAGGACCAGGGTTCCCAGCGCTTCAGCGAGCAGCCGGGACGGCATGGAATGAGCAGGCATGGTGATTACCTCACGATTGGGGGTTGTCGTTCAGGAGCCGAATGGTGGAGGTCGCACCCGGCCGCCACGGACCGGTCGCGGTCAGTCCATCCGTCACCGGTCGCAATAGCTCACTGCCGACCATACATGCGGTGTGAAGGAGCACACCGGTCATCGGGACGTGGTGATGGCAACACATCGTTGCAGCAGCTCACGTTGACGCCGCCTGAGCACGGCGACCAGTTCAGGGCTGTGCCACGGCGTCCAGCGCAGGTCGTCCCTGCTGCGCGCATTGATCACTGTGGCCGCCCCGGGGCGCGGGTGCGCGGTGATCGTCAGGACCGCCGGGAGACGATCCGGCCGGGTGAACACGGTGCTCGGGAGGCGGTGACCGACCCGGACGTACAGCTTGTGCTGGTCAAGGCGCACGACCCGAGCATTCTGGGCCGCGAACCACCCCGTGAGCATCTGCATGGCGTCCCGCTCTTCAGGGACCACCCAGTCGTGGGAGATCCGGGTGCGCACGTGCTTCGGCCCGCGGAGCGTCAGGAGCAGCATCGACACCACGAGCGCTCCGACCAACAGGGCGACCAGTGCACACGCGGCGACCCACCACACGAGGATTCCCGAGGACACCAGGGCCAGCAGCACCAGGAAGACAGCCGCGAAACCCAGCAGTGCGGCCAGCAGCGTCACGACCTCCGGGCGGACGACCCACTTGGTCGTCACCCGCACCCCTCCATGAGCCACGATCCACCTCACCCACCGTCAGATTTGCGATTGCATCTAGTTTACATTCGCACATCAATGGCGGTCCAGAGGGGCGGGAAAGTCCGCGGGTGTTACGCGGTGATCGTGGGCACGGCGTCAGCCCACCCGGGACGCCCCCGGCCCGGGCAACACGGTGAAGAGACGCGGGGACTGCCAACCGCGTTCATCGAATGCGGCCAGCACCTCGACCTTCACGCTTTCGAGATCATCAGCAGGGACCAGACCGATCGCTGACCCTCCGAATCCCGCGCCGGTCATCCGGGCACCCAGGGCACCCGCACCCAACATGCGTTCGACCGCGACATCGAGTTCAGGACAGGAGACCTGGTAATCGTCACGCAGCGAGTTGTGTGACTCCGTGAGTTCCTTCCCCAGTTCTGCCCACCGCCCCGCTCTCAGGTGCTCGACGCCGGCGTCCACCCGAGCACGTTCCCGGAGCACGTGACGAACCCTGGGGAGAGTGGCCTCGTCCAAATCCGAGATGTCCGCGTCAACGGGCAGATCACCCAGGGACTCGACCCCCAGCGCAGCGGCTCCGCGTTCACAGGCAGCACGACGGGCAGCGTATCCGCCGTCGTCGTTACTGTGCGCCACGCAAGTGTCAACCACCACGATCCGCAATCCCGCCTCCGCCAGCTGCAGCGGAATGTGCTCCACCTCCAGGGTCCGGCAGTCCAAGAGCGCAGCGTGGCCGGACGTGGCCAGCAGGGATGCCGATTGGTCCATGATGCCCGTGGGAGCTCCCACGAATTCGTTCTCGGCCCGCTGTGTCACCCGCGCGAGGTCGCGACGGCTCAACCCTGCGTTCGTGAGGTCATTGAGCGCCATGGCCACAGCCACCTCCACAGCGTGGGAGGAGGACAGCCCAGAACCGACGGGGACGTTGGAATCCAGCATCAGCTCGAAGGCGGGGACATGAACGCCCGCAGCCTGCTCCAGCGCCCAGGCAACGCCTGCCGGACCGCTGGCCCACCCTGACACCGAACCCGGTTGCACATCCCTGACGACAAGACGTGCACGGGCAGGCTCCCCGGTGCGGGGGTCGATCCAGGTCGACGTCAGGTCACTCTCTTCCCTGTCCGGGACCAGTCGGACGGCGACCATCGCAGAGCGGTCAATGGCAAAGGGCAGAACCAAGCCGTTGTTGTAGTCGAGGTGCTCGCCGATCAGGTTGACTCGACCGGGCGCGCGCCAAACCCCATCAGGTTCGACGTCGAAGTGCCGCTGGAACTCCCCCGCGAGCGCGCGGGCCCGGTTCGACTCGCCGCTGTGCACCATGTCTGCCTCGCTCACAACACACCTCGCAATCGTGCCGCGGTCTCCTCCGGACTGACATCCCCCACGAACGCGCCCATGGCAGCTTCGGAGCCAGCCAAGAACTTGAGCTTGTTCTCCGCCCGGCGCGGGCTGACGATCTCCAGGTGCAACCGCGAAGCCTCCCGCAATCCAGGTACCAGCGGGGCTTGGTGCCAGGCCGCAATGTACGGGGTGGGAGTGGGGTAGAGAGCGTCGAGCCGACGCAGCACGTCCTGCACCACGGCACCGAACTCATCCAACTCTTCTCCGGTGAGCGCCGCAAGATCCGGTACATGACGGTGCGGGACCACGTGCACTTCCAGCGGCCATCGGGCTGCCCAGGGAACGTATGCGCTCACGCGCTCACCCGCCAGGAGCATGCGCTCGCCGTCGGCCTGCTCCGCCTCCAACAGGTCAGCATGCAGCGTTCGCCCGGTGTTGCTCAGGTGCTGTTCGGCCCGGCGCGCCGTTTTCAGGGCAGTGGGCGTGACATAGGGGTAGGCGTAGATCTGCCCGTGCGGGTGGTGCAGCGTGGTACCGATCTGCTCACCGCGGTTCTCGAACGGAAAGACCTGCTTGACCCCCTTCAGCCGAGACAGCGCACCGGTGCGTTGCGCCAGGGCACGAACCACCAGCTGAACGCGATCGAGGTCGAGTTCCGCCAAGCTTCCCTCGTGCTCCGGGGTGTAGACCACCACCTCACACCGACCACCGGCCGGGTGGACGTGCCCGATCTCCGGCAGCTGATCCGGCCCCGGAAGCTCGACCAAATCAGGCCCCAACGAAGGAAACCGGTTCTCGAAAACAGCCACTTCGAAATTGACCGGGATCTCCGACTGCCGCCCCGGCGCGGAGGGGCACAGAGGACATTGGTCGACGGGCGGCAGGTGGGTTCGGTTCTGGCGGTGCGTGGCCAGCGCGATCCAGTCCCCGGACAACGGGTCTTGGCGCAGCTGCCCGTGCCCCGCCCGCTCTGCGGCCGGTCGTGGGTCATGAACAACGGTCGGAAGGACGTCGTCGTCGTGGCCGAAGAACGTGATTTCTCGACCGTCGGAGAGCCGATGGGAGATGTGATGCACCAACGACGCTGGCAGGTCATGCGACACGGTGGACACGGGTGATCCTTTCCTCGAGTTCGTTCAGCGCTGATTCCGGCAGCCCGGTGTCCGTGACCAGGTCGTCGACGACCTCCAGCGGCGCGAACCCGTACAGGCCCACGGTTCCCCACTTGGTCGCGTCGGCGACGACGACGCCACGGTTCGCGTGCTCCAAGAACATTCGGTTGACCTGCGCCTCGAGCATGTTGGGGGTGCTCAGGCCCGCCTCGATGTCGAAGCCGTGGACGCCCATGAAGCACACATCCGCGTGAAGCGTCTCGAGGCAACGGACGGCCAGCGGCCCCACGAGTGCATCAGAGGGAGTGCGGACGCCGCCGAGCATGACCACCTGCCCGCCGGGCGCGGGGCGATCCTCGAACACCTGCGCGATGCGCGGCGAGTTGGTCACGACGGTCAGGTCCTCCACGGCCCGCAGCTCGCGAGCCAAGGCGAAGGTGGTCGTCCCGGAATTGACAAACACCGACATGCCCGGTTCGACCAGGGCAGCAGCGGCCTTCGCAACGGCGCTCTTCTGCCCCTGATGCAATCGGGACTTGCGCAGGAATCCTGGTTCCTCCGACGCCGACCCCGGGGCCGCCAGCCGCGCCCCACCGTGAACCTTGTGCAACTCCCCGTCGCTTGCAAGTTGGTCGAGGTCTCGACGCACGGTCATCTCCGAGACCCCCAACACCTGCGCCAGGTCGGCGACACGCACCGAACCTTGTGCACGAGTTTGTTCGAGGATGCGCGCACGACGCTCGGCGGGCAGTAGATCAATCACAACCATCTCCTTGCTCTCGCCTCCATGATGCCACTCACCGCGGTTCGTCATGATTGTTCTATCACTATTGATGTTCGATTATGTTCATTCTAGAGTGAGTCAGACCACATAATCGATGGCTCGGAGGTTCGAGACCGTGAACCAGTCCACCAAGGCTGCAGTCCACACCAGTGCAGTCGCGGGTAACGCACAACAGATCCACCTGCGCGCCGGAGGCGTGTCCGTCCTGCTGAGCCGACCGGACGGGCGGATCCCGGCAATCGCCCACTGGGGAGCTGACCTGGGTGAGTTGACCTCGCACGACGCGCGGATGGTTGCCCTGTCCACTGAATCGGCTCAGGTTGCCAATTGCCCGGATGCACCCATGCACGTCGGTGTGATTCCGGAACCCCGCTGGGGCTGGGCGGGCCGCCCCGGGCTGGTGGGACACCGCGACGGTCAGGCGTGGGCCCCGGATTTCTCCGTGCAGACGACCCAGTTCCTGCCCCACGCAGCCAGCGACACCGCTGCGCAGGAGGTGGGTGACGGCTTCTCCGAGTTCGGACCCGGTCGTTTGATCGTTGATGTCGGGTCACCTGATGGCATCGACCTCACGATCACCCTGGAGCTGACGCCAGAGGGCGTGGTGCGGGCGCAGAGCACCGTGACCAACCGCATCGACGGGCACTACCGGTTGGACGACCTGAGCATGACACTGCCCGTCCCGGCGCGCGCGACGGAGTTGCAGGATTTCGCGGGGCACTGGGGACAGGAACGCCGCGCCCAGCGGGCCCCGTTCACGGTCGGCCTCCACCTCCGTGAGGGCCGGAAGGGGCGCACCGGCGCCGACGCCGCGCACCTGATGATCGCGGGTGAGTCCGGATTCGGGTTCCGCCACGGCGAGGTCTGGGGCTTGCACACCGGCTTCTCGGGCAACCACCGGACCTGGGCCGAACGCGAGTACTCGGGTCACCGCACTCTCGGGGGTGGTGAGTTGCTCCTCCCCGGAGAAATCGTGCTGGGAAAGGACGAGTCCTACACGACCCCCTGGCTCTACGGCGCCTACGGCGTCGGCCTGGATGCCCAGGCCAACCGGCTGCATGACTGGATCCGCTCCCGGCCCCAGCACCCCAGGCGAGAGCGGCCGGCCACACTGAATGTCTGGGAGGCCGTCTACTTCGATCACCGGCTGGAGAAGCTGCAACAACTGGCGGATCTGGCCGCCCGCATCGGCATCGAAAGATTCGTCCTCGACGACGGATGGTTCGGCTCCCGACGCGACGACACCTCCGGTCTGGGTGACTGGACGGTTTCCCCGGAGGTCTGGCCCAATGGTTTGGCACCGCTGGTCCAGCACGTCACCTCACTCGGGATGGAGTTCGGGCTGTGGTTCGAACCGGAGATGATCAATGTGGACTCGGACCTTGCCCGAGCCCATCCGGACTGGATCCTCTCGCCGGAAGGTCGCCTGCCCGTGTCCAGCCGCTTCCAGCAGGTCCTGGACATCGGCAACCCACAGGCCTACGAGCACGTCCGTAACCAGATGGTCCGAGTCCTGACGGACAACGACATCGCCTACATCAAGTGGGATCACAATCGCGATCTGCTCGAGGCCGGTTCTTCGGTGGACGGCGCCCCTGGTGTCCACCGGCAGACCCTGGCCGCCTACCGGCTCATGGCTGAACTCAAGGAACGCTTTCCCCGACTGGAGATCGAGTCCTGCGCATCGGGCGGTGGACGCGTGGACCTCGGGGTCCTGGAACACACCGATCGCTTCTGGACCTCCGACTGCATCGACCCGGCCGAGCGTCAGGAGATGCACCGGTGGACCCAGCAGCTGGTCCCACCGGAACTCATGGGGAGCCACGTGGCTGCCGGGCACTCGCACGAAACCGGCCGACTGCACACGGTCAACTTCCGTGCGGGCACCGCCCTCTGGGGACATTTCGGCGTGGAATGGGATCTCACGCAGGCGTCCGAGGCGGAACTCGATGAACTCTCCGAGTGGGTCTCCCTCTACAAACAACACCGCGGACTCCTGCACCACGGGCGGTTGGTCCGGCCGGACCAGGCAGACCCCGAATGGGATGTCCACGGCGTGGTATCCGCCGATGGGCACGAGGCCATGTTCGCCGTCGTCTGCAGTGGGGTGTCCTTGACCGATCCCGTGGGCCGTCTGACCTTGGCGGGGCTGGACCCCAACACGCTGTACACGATCACGGACGTGACCCCGGCAGCTGAGGACGCCGGGTTCACCGCACCGTCCTGGTGGCCCAACGGCGCCACCGCTAGAGGCAGCGTCCTGCAGCATGCGGGATTCCACACCCCGAACTTGCGCCCCGACCGTATCCGCCTGCTCCATCTCTCGGCCTAAGGAAAGTCATGACCGCTGTATCGCCCTCGACAGGGCCCCGGGCATCATCGAGCACCGCCACGGAGGCTCAATCGCCGCCTCGAAAGCGCCGTGACGACACCCGCGTGGCGCTGATGTTCATCGCCCCCGCGGCGCTTGGCCTGGGCGTCTTCCTGCTGTGGCCCTTGATCCGTGGAATCTGGTTGAGCTTCACCGACTACAACCTGCTGACCCCGGCCGAGTTCGTCGGTTTGGCCAACTATCGACGGCTGATCGCGGATCCCATCTTCTGGGACTCCATGAAGACCACCGTCTACTACGTGGTGCTCAACATCGGCATTCAGACCGTGGTCGCCATGATCATCGCGTTGCTGATGTACCGCCTCACCCAGTCAACCCTGCTGCGCGGTCTGGTGCTGACCCCGTACCTGGTGTCCAACGTGGTGGCCGGCCTGGTGTGGGTCTGGATCCTGGACACGCAGTTCGGCGTCGGCAATCAGATTCTGAGCTGGCTCGGGATCGACCCCATCGGCTTCTTCACGGACAGCGCATGGGCCATCCCGACGATCGCCCTGGTCAATGTCTGGCGACACATGGGATACACGGCCTTGTTGATCTTTGCGGGGCTGCAGACCCTGCCGGCCAGCGTGTACGAAGCCGCCCGCCTGGACGGGGCAGGTGAGGTCCGGACCTTCTTCTCCGTGACCCTGCCGTTGCTCCGACCGATCATGGCGCTGGTCCTGATCATGACCATCATCGGCTCGTTCCAGGTTTTCGACACCGTGGCCGTGACCACTGCCGGTGGACCCGCGAACGCCACGAACGTCCTGCAGCTGTACATCTATGACATGGCCTTCGACCGCTTCCAGTTCGGTTACGCCTCCGCGATGTCCGTGGGGCTGCTGATCGTTCTGGGCATCATCACCGTCATCCAGTACCGCCTGTCCCGCGCGGACACGTCGGACATGGGCTGAAACGGCCGGACAGGAAGGAGCTGAGCCATGAGCACGACACCCGTCACACCCACAGATTCCGTTGAGCCCCTGACGAACCCGCCCGAGCGGGCCGAGGTTCGACGACGACGCAAACTGCCGACACCGGGCAAGGTCCTGGCCTGGACGGTCATGATCGTGATCCTGCTGATCACCATGCTGCCGTTCTACTGGATTCTGCGAACAGCCTTGTCCACGAACCCCGGGCTGCTCAGCGAACCCGGTTCGTTGACACCACCCGAGTTCACCACGGGCGCCTTCGAACGCGTGCTGGGGATGCAGTCGACCGACGAGGCCTTGGCCGAAGGTGGCTCGGGTGCCGAGCTCAACTTCTGGCGCTACCTGTTGAACTCGGTCATGGTCGCCACGCTGGTCACCGTGTGCCAGGTCCTGTTCTCCGCGATGGCGGCCTACGCGTTCGCCCGCCTGCGCTGGAAGGGCCGGGACAAGGTGTTTGCCCTGTTCCTGGCGGGGCTCATGGTGCCGACCGTGTTCACGCTGTTGCCGAACTTCGTGTTGATCAAGCAATTGGGGTTGATCGACACCGTCCTGGGCATCGCACTGCCGACGATGTTCATGACCCCGTTCGCCGTGTTCTTCCTGCGACAGTTCTTCATGGGCATCCCGATGGAGATCGAAGACGCTGCCCGCCTGGACGGTGCCTCAAGAATCGGGACCTTCTTCAAGGTCATCCTCCCCATGGCCGCCTCCCCCATCGCGACCCTGTCGATCCTCACGTACATGACGGCGTGGAACGACTACTTCTGGCCGCTGATGGTCTCCTACACCGACTCGTCACGTGTCCTGACGGTGGCGCTCGGAGTCTTCCGCGCCCAGTCCCCGCAGTCAGGCACCGACTGGGCCGGGCTCATGGCGGCGTCCTTGATCGCGGCGCTGCCCATGTTCCTCCTGTTCATGGCGTTCGCCCGCCGCATCGTGAACTCGATCGGCTTCTCGGGCATCAAGTAAGGACTTCGGACCATGAAATACAGCATTTTCACCCGCACTGGCCGACCCCTGTCGACCTCGGACCCCGGCTCACGACGCACTCGACCCTCCCGGTCGCGGTGGCTCAGTACCGCCGCCATTGCCACGACGGCGGGGCTGCTCCTCAGTGGCTGCGGCCAGGAACAGGGCGACAGCAACGTGATCGACTACTGGATGTGGGACACCCAACAGCTTCCCGCCTATCAGGAGTGCGCGGACCTGTTCGAGAAGGAAAATCCTCAGTACAAGGTCAACATCACCCAGACCGGCTGGGACGACTACTGGCAGCGGCTCACAGCCGGGTTCCTGGCCGACACGGGTCCGGATGTGTTCGTGAACCATGTGTCCCGCTATCCGCAGTACGCGGATCTGGAGGTGTTGATGCCTCTGGACGAGCAGGAAGCCACGGCGGGCCAGGAGGAATCGGAGTACGCCGAGGGGCTCATGGACATCTGGACCGGCGCGGACGGCCACCAGTACGGCAGCCCCAAGGACTGGGACACCATCGCCCTGTTCTACAACGACACCGAGCTCAAGGAGGCCGGGGTCACGCCCGATGAACTGGGCAACCTCGAGTGGAACCCCCAGGACGGTGGGAGCTTCGAGGACATGGTGGCCCACCTGACCGTCGACGAAAACGGTGTCCGCGGCGACGAGCCCGGGTTCGACAAGGACAACGTGGCCGTCTACGGCCTGGGCCTGTCCGACCCCGGAGGTGGCAACTCCGGTCAGGGCCAGTGGGGGCCGTTCGCCAACGGCGCCGGGTGGGAAGCCACCGACCAACCGCTGTGGGGCACCGAGTACAACTACGACGACCCAGCTCTGCACGAAACCCTGGACTGGTATTTCGGGCTTTCGGACAAGGGCTACATGCCCAAGTACGGGCAGTTCAACCAGGACGACGGGACCTTGAGCCAGTTGATGTCCGGATCCGTGGCCATGGTGGCCGACGGGTCCTGGATGGTGCCGGCGTATGCGGGTTCAGAGGAATTCGACATCGGCACGGCCCGCATGCCTGAAGGCCCCAACGGCACGGCACCCACCGTGATCAACGGTCTGGCCGATTCGATCTCGGCTGACGCCGATGACCCGGAAGCGGCAGCCGAGTGGGTGGCCTTCCTGGGCTCCAAGAAGTGCCAGTCCGTGGTGGCCGAAGCCGGAGTGGTGTTCCCGGCGCGCAACGACTCGGTGGCGCGCACGGAGGAGATCTGGACCGAGCAGGGTTTTGACACCTCGGCCTTCACGGACCCGGTGGACGAAGGTGAAACCTTCTACCTGCCCATCACCAGCCACGGCGCGGATGTCACCGCGTTGACCACACCCGCGTTCCAGGAGATCTGGTCCGACCGGCCACCGTCGGGAGAAGTCCTTGACCCGATCAACGCGGCGATCAACGACCTGTTCCTCACCGAGGAGCAGTAGCGATCCGCGGTGTGCGCTGCGGAGGCGAGCTTGTGCCCGCCCCCCGCAGCGAACACCGGGCAACCAGGTCTGTCGACCTTCTAGCTCCAGCCGTTGAGCCGCACCACGATCCGGGCACGACGGGCCTCAATTCGGGCTGCCGGCGCGACGCCGACGCCGCATGATCTGCTCCCCAGCCCGCCGTAGGCCGCATCCAAGTGCAGTGTCCAAGAGGCAACAGTGGAGGGGTCCGGCAGCTCATCCGCGTGCATTGCCCGCGCCACTTGGCGATCCGTCCACGGGCTCAGCGCCCACCAGAGACCCTCCGGAGCAGGCCGCCCGTCCAGCTCGACCGCCAAGACCTGGATCTCCGCGACCTCGCCGGAACTCAGTGGCACTCGCAGGTGCCGCAGGTCCTTCCGCTCGCCACTGGATTGCGGCACGGGGTAGACCGTGGTCAGGTCTGTCGCCGCACATGCCCACTGCCCGAACTGGGAGGCCCGTGCGGAGTCAGGGGCAGCCTCACCGGGTCCGCCACCTGTCCACTCGACCGTCCCCGAAGTGTCCACGGACAGGTTCAACTCGACACCGATCCGCCCGGGTCGGGGACCTTCGTCAAGGTCGATCACCGCCTCCAGGAGTCCGGAACCGTCGGCCTCCTCGGCCCAGGCGAGGCGCAGATGGCCGGTCCGCCGCGGTGACACTGCCCCGACCGGACTCCAGGTCCTGTGCAGTACGGCGGGCTGGGAGTGTTCTTCGGCTTCCCGGTTCCGTCGCGACATCAGGCGGTCGTGGCCCGCAGCCTTCCAGCGGTCGGCCAGCGGCACCACGGCGCCTGGCTCACGCCCGTCAATCCGGTCCCGAGGGTCCGTCCCGGCCCAGGCGTCCCAGTCCACACGAGGGTCGTCACCGAACCTCTCCCTGGCCGGTTCGATGCCACCGGCGTCGTTGTCGGTGGGTGCCCGCCACACGGACAGTCGTGCCTCACGTACGAGTTCGGGCCACTGCTCGACGGACAATTCCCCAACGACCTGCGCCGCCCCAGGCAGGGGACCGGACCAGACTTCACGACGGGTACGTGACGTGCATTTCCCGCCACACACGACGTCGGCGCGTACCTCCACGCTGATCTGCTCACCGGGGCGCGCCGGGGCGATCACCACCAGGTGCCTGTCTCCGGGAAGCAGCTGCGCCCTTCGGTATTCAAAGGTGGACGTCTCCGGCTCCTGTCCGCGGGTGACCACGACGAGCACGTCTTCCAGCCGCGAATGGTCGTACCCGTTGCCGATGTGCACTCCGGAGTCATCTCGTTCGATCCACAACGGGTCGATCACGGCGGCGTATTCGGTCATGCCCGGGCTCGGGCTGCCGTCCGAGAAGCACAGACCGTCGAGCACAAAGTTGCCGTCGTGCTCGAGTTCGCCGAAATCGCCGCCGTACGCAACCCGCTCTCCCCCGCCCGGAGCGGGTACGCGCAGTCCGTGGTCCTTGAACTCCCACACGAAGCCGCCGCACGCACGGGGGTGTGCACGGAAAACTTGCTCGTAGTCACTCAGTCCGCCCGGCCCGTTGCCCATGGCATGGGCGTACTCACACAGAACGATCGGCTGTTTGACGACTCGGGCCGCGGTGGCCGGGCCCCATGCCGGGTGCGGCAGGCCTGCTGCGAGCTTCGCCCATTCCGTGGGCGTCGCGTACATCCGCGAGTGCAGGTCCGTGTAAGCGGCGTCGGCATCGCCCTCGTAATGCACCGGCAACTCGCTACGAGCGCGCAACCAGTCCGCTGCCTCCCGGAGGTTCGCACCGGTCCCGGATTCGTTGCCGATCGAGAGCATGGCGACGCTGGGGTGGTTCTTGTCCCGGTGCCACATTCGAGCCGTTCGGTCCAGGATGGCGGTACGCCATGCCGGGTCGTTACTCGGGTTACCGGCCCAGTCCCCTGTCACGAACCCGTGGGTCTCCAGGTCGCCTTCGAGCACCACCCACAGACCCATCTCGTCCGCCAGGTCCAAGGCGTGAGCCGCGGGTGGGTAATGGCTGGTCCGAACCGCGTTGACGTGGTGGTCGACCATGGTCGAGAAGTCACGCCGCGTGTCCTCGACCGTCACAGCTCGGCCACGTTCGGGGTGCCATTCGTGTCGGTTGACCCCGCGGAATCGCAAGGCGTCGCCGTTGGCCCGCAGCACGCCGTCGTCGTCGATCCCGACACGCCTGACGCCCGCACGGAGACCTACGGTCGCGCCAGTTGCCGTGGTCAGGTCGACGTCGATCAGGGCAGGGTTTTCAGGCGACCACGGGTGAGCATCGGGCAGGACGACGTCGACCGGCTGGTCACCGCCGATGGACACCGAGACAGGTGGGAAATCAGGACGTCGAATCTCTGCGGCCACCGGGAACGCACTCGGGTCACCCTCCACACAAAAACGTAAGCGCCCCGCGCGGGTGGCCGGTTCCCAATCCGACTCGACGTGAACATCCCACACGTCGCCCGGCCGGTGAAGCAGCAAGCTGACGCCGCGGAAGATCCCCGGCAGCCACCACTGGTCCTGATCCTCAAGGTAGGAGCCCGCGCTGAACTGATGGACCAGCATTGAGATCTCGTGTTCGACGGCTGTTGGATTTGCAACAGCAGAATCGGCGGAGCCGGTGCACGAGCCGAGGGCCTCCTCGCGCGCCAGGACGGCGTCGGTGACATCGAACTCGTGCGTCAGGCGCGACCCCATCGCCTGACCAACCCACTGACCGTTCACCCATACCCGGTAAGCGGATTCCACGCCCTCGAACCGAAGAATCAAGCGATCGCCGAGTCCAGGTACGGGCCGCCCGTCGCCCACGAGTTCTGCCAACTTGAACGTCCGCCGGTACCAAGCCGTGGGGTTGCGATCGGGGACTTTGGGCGGATCCACAGGGAAGGGGTACCTCACATTCGTGTACGACGGCTTGCCGTGCACCCGAAGAACACCGAGTCGATCCAGCACCCAATGCGATGGCACGGTGATTGACTCACCGAGCGGGGGCAGCGGGTCCGGCCAGGAGCAGAACCGGCGAGCCGATTCCGCCGATGCAAAACTGCGGAACTCCCACTGTCCGCCCAATGCCAGGACCGGCGAGTCAGCCACCAGGTGGGAGCGCGGCGGAAGCGCCGAAGCATCACCGTTGGGCCGCTGATACCAGTCGTGATCCGGGGCCTGTGCCGATGGCACGCAGGTCGATTGCTGAAGGGGCCCGTTGGGCCCGCCGTCGGGTTCCACAGCCGCTACCTTCCGCCGCGAAGTCTGTCTGACCGACAGGCACGCTGCGATCAAATGAACATAACGTTGAACATCCATGTTCGTTACAACACACTACCGCCCCGCCCGTGGGGCGTACATGGGCTCCGATTCAGACCCCCGGTGTTCTCAACCCCTAAAATCAGGGGAAGACCCGCAGTCTAATGCCGCAAGAACCAAGTAATTTTCGAACATTTTCTACCATTCAACGCCGCCAGATGTATAGTCGATCATGTGGCCCACGCCACACCCTCTTTCCAACGGATCGTCCGGCGCGTACCTGCCGGGAAAGAAAGCGAGACATCACGATGGCTACAGTCACTTATGATCGCGTGACCTGTCAGTACCCGGGGGCCGACAGCCCCTCGGTCTCCGATCTCGATCTGGAGATTGCCGACGGCGAATTCCTGGTCCTCGTCGGCCCCTCCGGCTGCGGCAAATCCACCACGCTGCGCATGCTCGCCGGATTGGAGGACGTTACCCGCGGATCGATCCGGATCGGTGAGCGGGACGTCACCGATGTGGATCCCCGTGACCGGGACATCGCCATGGTGTTCCAGAACTACGCGCTCTACCCGCATATGACCGTGGCCGAGAACATGGGGTTCGCCCTGAAGATCGCCAAGGTCCCTGCCGACGAACGCCGTCGGCAGGTGGAGGAAGCGGCCAAGATCCTTGACCTCAGCGAATTCCTGGACCGCAAGCCGAAGGCCCTGTCCGGTGGTCAGCGCCAACGCGTCGCCATGGGGCGGGCGATCGTGCGATCTCCGCAGGTGTTCCTGATGGACGAGCCGCTGTCCAACCTGGACGCCAAGCTACGTGTTCAGACCCGTACGCAGATCGCGTCGCTGACCCGCAAACTGGGGGTGACCACCGTGTACGTGACCCACGACCAGACCGAGGCCATGACCATGGGCGACCGCGTCGCGGTGCTCAAGGACGGGCTGCTCATGCAGGTTGACACGCCTGCCGAACTCTACGACCACCCCGCGAACGAATTCGTGGCCGGCTTCATCGGATCACCGGCCATGAACCTCTTCCGTGCCACCCCTGACAACGACGGCGTCCTCCAACTCGGCTCCACCAAGATCCGGTTGACCGAGGATCAGCGTGCGGCTGTCACGGGGAACGAAGTCACCATCGGCATCCGTCCCGAGGACCTGAAGGTCGGCGAGGAGGGCCAAGGGCTGCCGATCAGCGTCGACGTCGTCGAAGAACTGGGGGCAGATGCCTACCTCTACGGGGCGCTCGCTCCCGTCACCATGGCCAACCAGATCGTGACCACACACTCGTCCGCAGTGGAGGCCGAGACATCTGAGGAAGAGGCGTCGTCTGCGAACACCATCGTGGTACGAACTGAGGGAAGGAGCCGGGTCGCCTCCGGTGAAACCGTTTGGGCGGCCCCCGCTCCGAACCGGATCCACCTGTTCGACACGGCTTCGGGAGCACGGCTGCCGGATCAACCGTCAGCACAGGACTGAGCGTCAGTCCACCCGGGACGCCCCAATGGTTGGAAAAACCCGGAGGCGCGGACCCCTCTCCCAGGTCCCACGCCTCCGGGCCCAGCGCCCGGCCTCTGCCTGACCGTGCGCCGCGTCGAGGCGGCCCCAACCGCCTCGACCACCGGCCCGGTATCAGTCGCGGTGCCCACCGCCACCCACTCGGACCGGCTGCGTCAACCTCGCCGTGGCGAGGGACAACTGCATCTCTCCTGCACCGATGGTGCGAGAACCTTGTGCGGCTCTCGATGGTTAGACGGGGCACCCGGGAAATCGTGACGCGAGTTCTGCAAATTCTTCTCGAGAAATTTTCGCCGGGGAGATCAGCCCGGCTTGACCTGCCTCGAGGGTTTCTCACCCCTGTTCATCAGCACTGATACGGTCGTCCCCACGGAAGCTGCGTGCAGACGCACGCAATTGCCTCTCAACGTCTGGGTGACTGTCATGGCCACGTCCAACACATCTGCACTGAACCGAGGAGCCGGACCGGGCGGTCTCCTGGCCCGGTCACTGACCTGGGTGGAGCGGGTGGGCAATCGCCTGCCGCACCCCTTCTGGATCTTCGTGATCCTGGCCTTCGTGGTGATCCTGCTCTCCGAACTCCTGGCTCGCCTGGGCGTTTCGGCCACGGACCCGGCCAGCGGGGACGTCGTCACGATCACGAGTCTGCTCAACGCGGCTGGGTTCCGTCAGATCGTCGAAGGGGTGGTTCCCAACTTCGTCGAGTTCCCGCCCCTCGGTGTGGTGCTCACGGTCCTGCTGGGGGTCGCCGTCGCGGAGGGTTCCGGGCTGATCAACACCGCCCTTCGCGTGGTGGTGTCCAAGGTGTCCGCCCGCTGGCTGACCTTCGTTCTGGCCCTGGCCGGCGTGACCGGATCCATCGCCTCGGATGCGATCACCGTGGTCCTCATCCCGTTGGGGGCTGCCGCCTTCAAGGCGGCCGGCCGGTCGGCCGTGCTGGGTGGCGTGGTCGCCTTCGCCGCCTCCTCGGCCGGGTTCAACGCCTCCCTGCTGGTGAACCTCACAGATCCATTGCTGGGTGGGATCTCGACATCGGCGGCCCAGTTGGTGGATCCCGAGTACCAGGTCTCCCCAGTGGCGAACTACTTCTTCTCGGCTGCCTCCGCCGTCGTCCTCGCCATCGTGATCACGCTGGTCACGGAGTTCCTGCTGACCAAACTCACCGAGCCGATCCACCGTGCCGAGCAGGAGGCCGAGGCGCGCGGCAGCACGGACATCGACGACGACGATCGGCCCACCCTGACCCAGGAGAATCTCCGCGTGTACACGCCCCTGGAGGTCAAGGGCCTCAAGGCAACCGGTGTGGCCGTCGCTGTCTTCACCGCGTTGTACTTCCTGCTGCTGTTCGTACCGTTCTCTCCGCTGGCAGGTCAGGACCCGGAACTGGGCACACTGAGTTCTGTATTGATCACCGACATCTCCGGCCCGATCGGCCTCATGTTCCTGATCGCCGGCGTGGCCTACGGGGTGACCGCACGAACCATCCGTCATCCCGCAGCCGTGCCCGAACTCATGGCACAAGGCCTCAAGGACGTCACTCCCTTGCTGGTCCTGTTCTTCGCGGCCGCCCAGTTCATCGCCTATTTCGCCTGGACCAACATGGGCACGGTCCTGGCGATCCGTGGCTCCGAGTGGCTGGGAGGCGGGGACGTCCCGACCGTGGTTCTCTTCGCGGGTGTGGTGCTGGCGGTCGCCGTGCTGAACCTCCTGGTGACCTCGGGCTCAGCGCAGTACACGCTCACGGCACCCGTGATCGTGCCGATGTTCATGTACCTGGGCATCAACCCGGAGACCACTCAGATGCTGTTCCGGATCGGGGATTCGACGACGAACATCATCACGCCGCTCAACCCCTTCTTCGCCATGACGCTGGGCATGATTCAGCGCTACCTCCCCCAGGCCGGAATCGGAACCCTGTTGTCACTCACGCTGCCGCTGTCCATAGCCCTGCTGGTGGTGTGGTTCCTGTTCTTCCTGCTCTGGATCGCGCTCGGGATCCCCCTGGGTCCGGCGAGTCCGGTGCAGTAAGAGGCCTGGGACATTGCCGGATCACAGCTGTCCCCACATTGGGGAACACCTGGCTGACGATCGTCGACACATACTTTGCGTTTGTAAATCTGGCGGCTAACCTGGGGTTATGTCTTCCACACCTCTCCTGATCATCACCGCTCAGCCCCTGCTGCAGCAAGCACTCACCGCATGCTTCAGCAAGGCCGACAGAGACCCCGACGCAGCCAACGCAACCCGCCAACCAGTCTTCACCGTGATCGCCCACGCACAATCGACTCACGAAGCCCTGGAGATCATGACCGACCAGCATGTGGGCGTCATCCTCTTGGACCTGGACAGCGCACATGACGGGGCGACGACAGCCATCGAATCCCTCCTTGGGCGCAAGCCGAGCGTTCGCATATTGGCGCTAGCTTCGACGGGGGATGCAGAGTTCGCGGTCACGGTTCTGCGCGCCGGAGCCCACGGCTTCCTCACCAAGACCGTGGACGAGGTGGCGCTCTTTGATGCCACCTGCCGCTGCCTGACGGAGAACCTGGTCCTTGAGCCGGAGTTACTACACAGACTTGCGGCGCAAGCAGTGGGAAACCACGGGGCCCACATTTCACCTGAAACCGCTCGAAAGTATGGCCTGGACGAACGCGAATACAAAGCATTGGCTCATTTGTCGCAAGGGATCAGCAACCAAGAAATAGCCTCCGCCATGTATGTCTCAGTGGGTTCTGTCAAAGCATATTTGACGGGGGCAGCCCGCAAGCTTGAGGCATCGAACCGGGTCCAGCTACTCATCCGCGCTTACGAACTAGGTCTGATTTCCCCGCGATCGAGGTGACAATCCCCTGGCCACAAGGCAGTCCAAGCTGCCCCTTTGGCGACGCCCTCTGGCCACGCACAACGATATTTTGGTGGCTCATCATGATCCAGGGTGTAGTTGGGGTCTGAACCCGCCGGTCTCGAGCAGCGATCTGGCGATGTAGT
>NZ_JAAOZS010000027.1:0-18833 GCF_011602805.1 Kocuria sp. JC486
AACCTGAGCGCCAGCTGCTTCTGCTCCCGGCTGAGATGACCGTGCTTGCCCTGCATCCGGATCCTCCTGTGGTCAGTGACTGTCCCATCTCACAGGAGATGTTGCGCTGACCGCTTGAATCCGCCGATCCTGAGGTCAGCCTCGGCTTTTTCGCGGCGGAGCTCGACCGCCCACAGCGTTGATCGTGGAGTACATCGACCAGTACAGGCATGAGTTCGGCGTCGAGCCGATCTGTCGAACGCTGACCGCAGCGGGCACGCAGATCGCGCCGAGCACGTACTACGCGTTCAAGACCCGCCCACCCTCGAAGCGAGCACTACGCGACGAGGAACTGCTGGTCGAGATCCACCGCGTCCATGCGGCGAACTTCGGCGTCTACGGGGCGAAGAAGGTCCACGCCCAGCTGCGCCGCGAGGGCGTCGTCATCGCGCGTTGCACGGTCGAGCGGCTCATGCGCGGCGCGGGGTTGCGAGGGGTCAGCCGGGCCAAGGGCCCGCGCACCACGATCTCCGGTCGTGGCCCGGATAATCGTCCTGACCTGGTCGAACGTGACTTCACCGCGACCGCTCCGAACCAGTTGTGGGTCGCGGACATCACCTACTGCCGCACCTTCGCCGGCTGGGTGTATGCCGCGTTCGTCATCGATGTGTTCTCCCGCCGCGTGGTCGGCTGGCAGCTGTCGAAGTCGCTGCGGACGGACCTCGCGTTGGACGCGCTCGAGATGGGCATCTGGACCCGCGATCACGCAGGCCAGGCCGTCTCCGGGCTCACGCACCACAGCGATAAGGGCGTTCAGTACGTCGCCATCCGCTACACCGAGCGTCTTGCTGAGGCCGGCGCGGCCGCCTCGGTCGGCTCCACCGGCGACTCGTATGACAATGCCCTGGCCGAGGCCTTCAACTCGCTGTTCAAGGCTGAACTGGTCCGCAACCGCGGGCCCTGGAAGAACATCGACGACCTCGAGATCGCGACCGCGGAATACATCGACTGGTTCAATCACCGGCGACTTCACGGCGAGATCGGCATGATCCCGCCCGTCGAGCTCGAGGACACCTACCATCACAACCACCCCGCACCGGCACCCGCCGACGCGGCACTTGCGAGCCTCTAACAAACCCGGGGCGTTTCAGAGAGGATCCCGGCCTGCGAGCACGGCTTCCACGCCGTCCGCCGACTCATCCGCCACCCGGCCCGCCGAGCCTCGTCTGCCAGGTATCGGTATCCGAACGTCGGGTCGTCATCGTGGGCATCCCGCAGTGCGTTGATGCGGTGCGCACGGAGGAGGTCCGCGTCTCGGACGGGAGCGTTGCGCCACCGGTAGTAGGGCTGTCTGGCGAGCTTGAGAACCCGGCACGACACCGTCACGGGAATCCCCGATCCGGCGAGCTCAGCAACGAGCGGGTATGTCATTGTGGGGAACCACCAAGGCGCAGATTCGCCTGCGACAGATACGCCGCAGCCCTCCTGAGCACCTCGTTCTCCTGCTCAAGCAGGCGGATCCGCTTCTTCAACTCACGAGCTTCCGCCGCGTCCGCCGCAGTCTGACCTGGGCGGTTGCCGTCCTCGACGTCGGCCTGACGGAGCCAGTTCTGCAACGTCGCTTCACTGATACCGAAATCCGTGGCGATCTGTTTGATGGTGACGCCGCTCTCACGACGCCGAGCGACCGCGACAACATCCTCGCGGAACTCTCTGGGATAGGGACCAGGCATGATGACATCCTCCCCGCCAGCGCCCCTAAGCGCTAACGATCAGTTGTCACCAGTTCGTTCCTCACGCCCCAACGGACCAGAGCCCGTGCCGTCTCCTGACGTGGATAGCCTGCTGGCATGAACCCGAGTGTGAGTTGGGTAGAGACGTCGGATGGCCGCAAACTTCAGACCTTCACGTGGGGCAGCGGTGACGGAGTGGTCGTCTTTGAGGCGGGGTTGGGCGCCGGCGCACGGTCCTGGGGACTGGTCGCCCAGGAACTTCCTGCTCGCGTGAGAGCGGTGGCCTACAACCGAGCCGGGATCGGCGAGAGCACGCCGGATGACCAGCATCCGACGTTGGACAGGCTCGCTGCAGATCTGTCATGCGTCGTCGGTAACCAGGGCAGTCGAGTGGTCCTGGTTGGTCATTCCTGGGGTGGACCAATCGTCCGACGGGCGGCCAGTGGTCCTGCAAAGGAAATAGTGCGCGGAGTGGTGTTGGTCGATCCCTCTGACGAAGGTGCCACGGTCTATTTCACGAAGGGCAACGCGGTGATTACAGCAGTGCAGTCTGCTGTGATGCCGGTCTTGGCACGAATGGGGATTCTGCGGTGTGTACTCAATGCAGTGATCAGGGGCGTTGGCCTGCGTAAGCACCTCAGAGGCGCAGTTGAGGAGTCGACGACGCTCGCCGCAGTGCGAGCCACTGCCGCGGAGGACCGCCAGATTCGTAACGGTCTGAAAATGCTCAGGTGCGATCCTGATGTGATCGATGTGCCGGTCACTGTGATCAGTGGCACGAAGAAGACACGTTGCGGGTCGAGCCGTCAGGAGTTGATCGAAGCACATCGGCGTTCCGCGGGGCTCTACCCACGTGGGCGTCACGTAGAGGCCCATAACTCTCAGCACTTCATTCCACTGACTGACCCTGAGCTGGTGGGTTCAGAGGTCTTGAGGATTCTCGAATCCCCGACTTGATCGTGACCATTTCGGGCCGGAGGTGCTGGTGCGTTGCTGCCGACGCCGCGGGCCTGGAGTGAGCACTGTGAGCAGCCCCGTACGAGGTAAGTGCTTGTGGGCCTGTCGTTGATGCCCATCCCTGGAGCGTGGTTGCGCAGCTACTCTGCTGCGCGGATGGGGCTTCGAACCCGACCGCTGGTCCGGGCGCTCCCGGCTCGGCAAAAAGGCCAGCCAGGTCAATCTCGTATTGGGGATCATGCTGCACGCGATTGACCGCACCCTGACGCTGAACGAGGCCAACGTCATCCCCAACATGATCTGATGACCTGACGGTATAGGTTGGTCATTGCATGCGAGGTGGCGCTTCCTTCACATTCAACCGTTATTTATTCGAGGTTGCGAGTAAACGTTGTTCTATTCACCAATGCGCCCCGGATCCAACCAATGATGGCCAGCACGACCCCGAGCCCAATGAGAACGGCTCCCGGACTCGTGTCTGTGGCGCGGGGATCCAGGAGGAACAGAGCCAGGGCAACGAATAACCCGACGATGACAAAAAATCTACCCGTCTGTACCAGGTCTGATTTTGTCTGCTTCTGATTTTTCGTTCCGGTGGTCATTTCACCGCCCTCTCAGCGGAGCTGCAATTGGGCACGTTGCCAGTGATGTGCTGAACCGTGTCCCACCCCCTCACCGCACCCGAACCTCCGCCTGCAACATGTACGGCGCCGCGGACACCAAACTCGGGAACCGCTTGCGCAGTCGACTGACCTCCGCCCGCACGGCGACGTCGGAAATGCCCGGCTTGGGCCACGCGGCGATCGCCAGTTCGGTGGGCGTCATGGCCCCGTGCGCCCCGGCTAGCGTCAGGATGATGGCCGTGTGGCGGCCGCTGAGGTGGTGCGTCGTCGTACGGTCCCCGAGCTCGATCTCCAGGGTGGACGCGGCCGGGTCCAGGACATAGGCGTGGTCGGCGTGGGTGGGGCTGACCTGGGTGATCAGCACGACGTCGCCCAGGTTGTCCACCTCGCACAACCCCACCCCGGGCAGCACTTGACGACCACTCCGCAAGGGCGCCTTGTCCGTGCCCAGCGAGATCCGTTCCGTCGGCACCACGTGACTGGCACCCAGCACCCACCCGTGGCGATCGCACAGCAGCCACGGAACCTGCAGGTCGGCCACCAGATGCCAGGACCGGGTCCGCAACCGCTCCAGCTCTCGCAGATGCGCGTTGCGCAGGGACAACTCCACCTGCGCAGTCACGGACTTGATGAGGCCAAGGATCGCCGGATGCGCCTCGTCCAAGGGCCCGGAGATGTCCAGCACCCCGATGGTCTGCCCACTCGCGGGATCGTGCAGCGGAGCCGCAGCGCAGGACCACAGGTGCTGGTCCAGGCACCAGTGCTCGGGGCCGTGGACCTGGATGGGGCGGCCCAGACGCGTGGCCATGTCGATGGCATTGGTGCCCACGCTGTTCTCACCCCACCGGGCACCGGGGACAAAGCCGATGCCGTCGGCGGCCTGCAACACGTTCCAGTCACCGAACCGCCTGGTCACCCGCGCATCGGCGGTGGCAAAGACCCCCACCAGCCCGGAGTCGGCCAGGGTGGGGCCCAGGATCGAGCCGACCAGCTTCTCGAGTCCACCCGCCGTGGTCCCGTAGGTGGTGACCATGGCGGCACGGGCATCGGCGGCCGCGGTCTCGTCGACGTCGGGGTCCTGACGCTCCACGGGAACCCCGATGCGCTGCATGCGATTCCAGGAGTGTTCGATGACCGGCCGCGGCCGGGCGGGCAGGGGCCGACCGGCCAGGCGGGCCTGGTGCACCTCGGACAGCACGTGCGCGTAATCGACGGGGTCCACGTCGGAGAAGAACGCGGGCTCCAGCCGTGCCTGCTGCACCATGGCGACCTCCTGGAAATGTGATGGGGGCCACGTTGAGTTTATCGGCGGGGGTCTGTGGGAGGCCAGGGAACGTTGCATGCCGTTGCAATCGGGCGTCTGCCGTTGTGAGCCGGGCCGCACGGGCGTCATACGCACCTCTCCGGCGCGAGTCCAGGGGCACATCCCTATGGTTCAGGGACTCGCGGCCGCGAGCGCCATGCCGAGGGCGGCCGTGCATCACAAAGAAGTGAGGTCTGGACATGGAGTTGTCAGAGTTGTCAAAAGAGCAGCTGCTGGATGCCTACCGGAAGATGTCCGAAATCCGGGCATTCGAGGACCGGCTGCACAAGGAGAACACCGGAGGTGACATCCCCGGGTTCATCCACCTGTACGCAGGTGAGGAGGCCATCGCCGTCGGCGTGTGCGAGCACCTGACCCCGGCGGACAAGATCGCCTCCACCCACCGCGGTCACGGCCACTGCATCGCCAAGGGCAGTGACATCGAGGGAATGATGCTCGAGATCTTCGGGCGCAAGGAAGGCCTGTGTCACGGCAAGGGCGGCTCCATGCACATTGCCGACCTGGCCACGGGCATGCTCGGTGCCAACGGCATCGTGGGTGGCGGCCCGCCCATCACCATCGGCGCCGCGCTGACCGCCAAGTACAAGGGCGACGGCAACGTGGCCGTGTCCTTTACGGGCGACGGCGGCTCCAACCAGGGCCTTGTGCTCGAGGCGATGAACATGGCGGTGGTGCTCAACCTCCCCGTGGTCTTCGTGTTCGAGAACAACGGAATGGGCGAGGCCACGGGTGCAGAGTTCGCCGTCGGTGCTCCAAGCATTGCCAAGCGTGCCGAGGGCTTCGGACTACCGGCCGTGACCGTGGACGGCACCGACTTCTTCGCGGTCCACGAAGCCGCGGGAGAAGCCATCGAACGAGCCCGCACGGGCGGCGGCCCCTCCGTCATCGAGGCCAAGTGCAACCGCTTCTACGGCCACTTCGAAGGTGACCAAGCGCTCTACCGCACCCCCGAACAGCTCGAAGAGCTCAAGGCCAAGACCGATCCGCTGTCGATCTTCCGGGACCGCACGGACGGCGTCCTCGACCCGGCCGAGCTGGCCCTGATCGATTCCGAAAGCGAACAACGTGTGGACGCCGCCGTCGCCACGGCCCGCGCCGCCGCCCTGCCCGACCCCTCCGACGTGGACACCGACGTCTACGTCTCGTACTGATTCGTACCCGACCGGTACTGACAGGAGCTATTCGTCATGACGAAAATGAGTTTTCGCGAAGGCATCCGCGCGGCCATGGCCGATGCGATGCGCGAAGATCCCGACGTGGTTCTCATCGGTGAGGACCTGCGCGGTGGCAAGGGAGGAATCAACCCGGACAAATCGATCGAGGCCTTCGGCGGCGTCTTCGGAGTCACCCAGGGACTGTGGACCGAGTTCGGTGACGACCGCGTCATCGACACCCCCATCACGGAGTCGGCGATCGTCGGCATGGCAGCCGGCGCTGCCGTGACCGGTCTGCGGCCCGTGGCCGAGTTGATGTTCATGGACTTCTTCGGCGTGGCCTACGACATGATCTACAACCAGGCCGCGAAGTTCCGCTACATGTTCGGCGGCAAGGCACGGACCCCGTTGGTGGTCCGCGGCATCATCGGCGCCGGTGTGGGGGCGGCGGGGCAGCACTCCAACTCCCCGTACAACATCTTCACCTCGACCGCCGGCATCAAGGTGGTCGTCCCCTCCAACGCCTACGACGCGCGCGGCCTGCTGCTGCAGTCCATTCGCGACGACGACCCCGTCCTGTTCTGCGAACACAAGACTCTCTACGACGTCAAAGTGGACGTCCCGGAGTCCGCCTACGCGATCCCGCTGGGCGTTGCCGCCTACCCGCGTGAGGGCACGGACGTGACCGTGGTGGCGCTGGCCAAGGCCGCCGTCGACTCGATCCAGGTTGCGGACAAGCTGGCCGCCGAAGGGATCTCGGTCGAGGTCGTGGATCCCCGCACCACCTCCCCGTTGGACGAGGACGGGATTCTGGAGTCCGTGGCCTCCACCGGCCGCCTGGTCATCGTGGACGAGTCCGCGGCGCGCTGCGGTTTCGCCCACGACGTCGCCGCCCTGGTGGCCTCCAAGGGCTTCGACACCCTCAAGGCGCCGATCCAGATGGTCATCCCGCCGCACACCCCGGTCCCGTTCTCCACCCCGCTCGAGCAGGCGTGGATCCCCGGCCCGGAGAAGATCGAGGCGGCCATCCGCGCGGTTGTGGAGGCTTGAGATGGCACCGATCTACGGACTAGAGATCCCCAAATGGGGAATGACCATGGACGAGGGTGTGGTCACCGAATGGCTGGTGGGCGACGGCGCGGAGGTGACCGCCGGACAACCGGTGGTCTCCGTGGAGTCCTCCAAGCTGGCCGGTGAGATCGAGGCGCAGGGTGCCGGCGTGATGCGACGGCAGTTGGGCCAGCTGGGGGAGACCTACGTGGTGGGCACCCTGATCGGGGTCATCGCCGACGCGGACGTGTCCGACGCCGAGATCGACGACTTCGTCACCGGTCACGGTGCGGCGGCCGGTGGTGGCAGTGGCAGCGGCGGAGGAGCCGCCGTCGGTGCCGCGACGGACAGCGAAGGCGAGCCCCTGGGTGCAACAGAGACCCCGGCGAACACGGCCGCCCCGCAAGGCGACAGCGCCACGTCCCGCACCCCAGCACCGGCAGCGACGGCGGCAGCCACCTCACCCACGGTGCCCGCTCCGGCGGAGGACACGGGCGCCGACCGGATCCCCGAGCAACTGCGCGGCAGCGATGACGGGGAGATCCCCGCGACGCCGCACGCCCTGAAGCTCGCACAGGAACACGGGATCGCCCTGTCCAAGATCACCCCCACGGGTCGTGGCGGGCGCGTGAGCGTCCGCGACATCCAGGAGGCGGTGTCCGCCGCCGGTGGCCAGGTGAGCTTCGGCAACGACCGCCCGAAGGTGGGCAGACTGCCCGTCACGGGGGACGACTCCGCGGTGGCGGCAACGCCCATCGCGCGCCGCCTGGCGGCCGAGAACGGGATCAACCTGAACGGGATCCGGCCCTCGGGTAGGGGTGGGCGGGTCACCCGCGAGGACGTTCTGGGCCATCTGGCTCGGACCACCGGTTCGGCCGGTGGGACGGCACAGCCCGTGGCGCAGGAACCTGCCCGGGCGGCCGCGGCGCCGTCGTCGTCGGAAAGCGGCACCGGGAACAACACTGGGAACAAGGGGACGCAGATCCCCCTGACCCAGATGCGCAAGGTGATCGCCGGGCGGCTGCAGGAGAGCTACCAGCAGTCCCCGCACTTCCGGGTCACCACCCACGCCGACATCGACGAGCTGCTGAGCATCCGCAAGCAGATCAACGCCGGCCGGGACGACGCACGGGTGACGGTCAACGACCTGGTGGTCGGCGCCGCGGCCCAGGCGTTGTTGCGGGTGCCGGAGGTCAACGCGCAGTACGACCCCGCCGCCCAGGTGGTCACGCAGTTCGAGCACGTGGACCTGTCCGTCGCCGTTTCCACGGGGGAGGGGCTGATCACGCCGATCGTTCGCAATGCGGACCAGAAGAAGATCACCGCCATCTCCGCCGAGATGACGGACCTGGCCACCCGTGCCAAGGCCGGAACGCTGGGGCCGGACGAGTTCCAAGGCGGCACGTTCACGGTCTCCAACCTGGGAATGTTTGGTGTCTCGCACTTCGACGCGATCATCAATCCGCCCCAGGTGGCCATCCTGGCGGTCGGCGCGGGACAGCGTCAGTTCGTCCCGGACGACGACGGCGCCCCCGTGGCTCGCACCCGCTTGCCGCTGACCCTTTCGGCCGATCACCGCGTGGTCGACGGCGCCACCGCAGCCCGGTTCTGCCGGGAACTGCAGCGCATCCTCGAATCCCCCAGCCTGATCTTCGCCTGAAGGGGGACGCGATGAATGAACCCAAACAGTTCGACGTCGTGGTCGTCGGGGCGGGCCCCGGTGGTTACCCCGCGGCGATCAGGGCGGCGCAAACGGGATTGCAGACGGCCGTGGTGGAGCGCGGTGACTTGGGAGGGATCTGCCTCAACTGGGGCTGTATCCCCACCAAGAGCCTGTTGCACGCGGCCGAGTTGGCCCGGACCTCCCGGCACAGTGCGAACTTCGGCGTGCAGTACCCCGCCCCGGAGATCGACCTGGCCGGGGCGGTTGCGGCGTCGCGGTCCGTGGCCGGACAACTGGCCGGCGGTGTGGGTGCGCTGCTGGCCGGCAACGGTGTGGCGGTGTTCCGCGGTTCGGCCCGGTTGGTGGACAAGGGCGAGGTCGATGTCACGGACGACGACGGCGGGGTGACCCGGTTGTCGGCCGACCACGTCGTGCTGGCCACCGGTGCCGCGCCGCGCTCGCTGCCTGGGATCGACCTGTCCGATCCCGGTGTCTGGTCCTACCGTGAGGCGCTGGCACCGGAGACGTTGCCGGAGTCCCTTCTGGTCATCGGTTCGGGTGCCATCGGGTCCGAATTCGCCTCCGTCTACTCGGCGTTGGGATCGCAGGTGACGCTTCTGGAGGCGGCCGACCGGTTGCTTCCGGCGGAGGCGCCGTCGGTGTCCCAGGTCCTGGCGAGCGAGCTCGGCAAGCAGGGCATCACCACGGCAACCGGGGTGAAGATCACCTCCGTGACCCGCACCGGTGAAGGGCCGGGGTCGATGGTGACCACCTGGGAGGACTCCAACGGAGCCGCCCAGGAGACCACCTCCGATGCCGTGCTGCTGGCGGTAGGCGTCAAGGCGAACACCGCCGACCTGGGGCTGGACGGGTACGACATCCTGCGCCCGGACGGCTCCGTGATCACCGACGACGTCGGTCGCACAGGAGTGTGGGGTCTCTACGCGATCGGTGACGTGGCCGGTGGACCGTGTCTGGCCCACAAGGCCACCACGGAAGCCGTTCGGTGCATCGACGCGCTCGCGGGCGTCCGCCGGGTTCCCGAACCGGAGGACTGGCGGGACTGGGTGCCCAAGTGCACGTACACCTCCCCGGAGGTGGCCAGCATCGGCATCACCGCCGCCGCAGCCCGGGCCAAGGGCCTCAACGTCAAGTCCGGCCGGGTGCCCATGTCCGAGAACGGGCGGGCGCTGGGCGCGGGGGAGACCGTGGGCTTTGCCGAGGTCACGATCGACACGGACACCGGTCACATCCTGGGTGCCACCCTGGTGGGTGCCGGAGTCACGGAGTTGATCGGGATGCTCAGCGTGGCCCACGCCGCCGGGATGACCGCCGAGGAGTTCGCGCGGTCCGTCATCCCGCACCCCACGCGATCGGAGGCCGTGCACGAGGCGGTTCTCAAGGCCCTCGGGAGACCGATCAACAGTCTGTGACGGTGGTCGGTGCCCGAGAGCCGGCGACGGCGGCCCCGGAGTTCCGCTCCGGGGCCGCCGTGTGTCCGGGACGCGCCGTCGTCGGGAAAAACCTGGCGACTTCCTGACGTCTGCATACCCAGTTGACCTGCAGAAACACTGGAATCCCAAAAGTAGCCACAAGGCCCCACGGAAAACCTCGGGCAACCGTCGCCATCTGAGGCGACTGAACGTCTACTGTTCAATCGCGCCTAAGTCCTCGGTGCGGTACGGATCCGGTGGGGCCAACTTGCGGGTGGGCCTCGGTCCTGAGTGACCTTCGTTGTCCGGTGGGGTGTGCCTTGCGCTGAACTTAGGCCTAACGTATGACTGCGCCGCGTGGCGCCCGCCCCTGATCAACGGAGAGAAGAGGGACGCAATGAGTGACCCGACGACGGCCACCAGGATCGATTTCATCGCTCCTCTGACCGGTGTCCTGGTACCGATCGAAGAGGTGCCGGACCCCGTGTTCGCGCAGAAGATGATGGGTGAGGGGTTTTCCATCGACCCCCTGGCCGGTCAGCTCGTGGCCCCGGTTGCCGGTGAGGTGGTGGACGTCCAGCAGTCCGGCCACGCCGTGACCGTCCGCTCGGAAGACGGCCTGGACGTGCTCATGCACATCGGCCTGGACACCGTGGCCCTCCAGGGGCAGGGCTTCACCCCGCTGGTCGAACAGGGCCAGCGTGTGACCGTGGGCCAACCGCTCATCGACTTCGAACTGGACTTCCTGGCCACCCGCGCCAAGAGCCTCCTGACCCAGATCGTGATCGCCAACTCTGATCGGGTGGACTCCCTGTCGCCCAAGTCCGGGCTGGTCAAGGCCGGCCAGGACGTGGCCGCCGAGGTCGTCCTGGCGGGCGAATCCACCAACGACGGCGCCGCGGGTTCCACCGCCGCCGGGGTCGCGGCGGGTGCCGGGGCAGGCGTAGCTGCTGGTGCGGCCGCTGGAGCCGCTTCCGCCGGTGGGTCGGACACCACGATCGCCGAAGTCATCATCCCCAACCCCACGGGCATGCACGCGCGCCCCGCGGCCAACCTGGTCAACGTGGCCAAGGACTTCGAGTCCGACATCCAGTTGGACAAGGACGACGAGTCCGGCAGCGCCAAGAGCATCGTCTCCATCCTGGCCATGGCCCTCGCCTTCGGCGACAAGATGACCATCACCGCCACCGGTCCGGATGCCCAGCAGGCCGTGACCGCTCTGACCGAGGCCATCAACGGTGGTCTGGGCGAAGACGTCGGAACGCTGCCGTCCGGCACTGCGGACACCCTGGCCACCCCCGCCGTCGAAGAGCCCTCGCAGGCCGAGCCGGTGCACGTCACGGATGAGCCCCGCTCGGGCGACCCGAACGTCCTGCTCGGCGTGACCGCCTCGCCGGGTCTGGGCATCGGCCGTGTGGTGCAGATGCGTCAGACGGAGATCCAGGTCCAGGAGACCGGGGAGGACCCCGGCCAGGAGCGCGCCAAGCTCGACGCGGCGATCCAGACCTCAATCAACGAACTCGGCGAACTCCAGCAGCGCCTGGTGAACGAAGGCTCCGAGGACAAGGCCGAGATCTTCGGCGCGCACCAGGAGATCCTGCGTGACCCCGAACTGGTCAACCAGGCCCAGACCGGGATCGACCAGGGCAAGTCGGCGGCCTTCGCCTGGCGGGAGTCCTACACGGGTTTCGCCACCCAGCTGGAAGGCCTGCAGAACGAGGTGCTGGCAGGGCGTGCGGCGGACATGCGCGACGTCGGTCAGCGCGTGCTCGAGACCCTGACCGGGCAGCACCGTGAGCAGGCCGAACTGGCCGAGGGCACCATCCTGGTGGCCGAGGACCTGACCCCGTCCGACACGGCACAGCTGGACCGCTCCAAGGTCGTGGGCTTTGCGACCACGCAGGGTGGCGCCTCCTCCCACGTGGCGATCATCGCCCGCTCCATGGACATCCCCGCCGTGGCCGGCATTGAGGCCCGCGCGCTGGACATCCCGGAGGGCTCCCGCGTGGTGCTCGACGGCACGGCCGGCAAGCTGCAGCTGAACCTCTCCGATGAGCAGATCTCAGGGATCGAGGCGCGGCAGCAGCGCATGGCCGAGCGCAAGGCCGTCGAGGACGCAGCCAAGGACGAACCCGCCGTGACCACGGACGGCCACCGGGTCGCCGTCGTCGCCAACATCGGCGGTGCCGACGACGCACGGGAGGCCATGCAGCACGGCGCCGAGGGTGTGGGTCTGCTGCGCTCCGAGTTCGTGTTCATGGAGCGCCCGACCGCGCCCACGGAGCAGGAACAGGCCGACGTGTACGCGGAGTGCTCGCGGGCCCTCAAGCCGGGTCAGCCCCTGGTCCTGCGCACGCTCGACGTCGGCGGCGACAAGCCCTTGAGCTACCTCCCGATCCCCAAGGAGGAGAACCCGTTCCTGGGTCTGCGCGGTGTGCGTGTGGGCCTTGAGCAGCCTGAGGTTCTGCGCACCCAGCTGCGCGCGATCTTCGCCGCTGCTGGCGCCGGTGCCGAACTGCACGTCATGTTCCCCATGATCGCCACGATCGCGGACTGGCGTGCCGCCAAGGCCATCTTCGACGAGGAGAAGGCCGCCTCCGGCATCACCACCAAGGTCTCCTGCGGCATCATGATGGAGGTCCCCTCCGTGGCCGTGATGGCCCAGCAGTTCGCCGCCGAGGAAGGCTGTGACTTCTTCAGCGTGGGCACCAACGACCTCACCAGCTACACGCTGGCGATGGACCGCGGCCACCCCAAGCTGGCCGCGCAAGTGGACCCCTGCAACCCCGCCGTCCTGACCCTGATCGGGCAGGCCGCCGCCGCGCTGCACGCCCAGGGCAAGTGGCTCGGCGTCTGCGGTGGCGTGGCCTCCGATCCCCAGGCCGTCCCGATTCTCGTTGGGCTCGGTGTCGACGAGCTCAGCGCCTCCATCCCGGCGATCCCCTCCGTGAAAGCGAAGGTCCGGGAGTACTCACTCGAGCAGTGCAAGGAATTGGCGGCCCAGGCCGTCACCTGCTCGACCCCCGAAGAGGTTCGCTCACTGGTCCCCATGGACCAGGACTGAATCACCGGCCGCCAACCGGTGACAAAACCCCAGAGCGAAAACTGACAAGGATCCCTCCCCATGAGTAATTCAGCACAGCAGATCGTCGACGCCGTCGGCGGTCCGGACAACATCTCGAGCCTGACGCACTGCGCCACGCGTCTGCGTTTCCAGCTCAACGACGCGAGCGTGGTCGATGCCAAGACCGTGGACTCCATCGACGGCGTCATGGGCTCCGTGCCCCAGGCCGGTGAGCGCTACCAGGTGATCATCGGTGGCGCCGTGCAGTCCGTGTACAACGAGATCAACGCCCTGCCTGCGATGGCCAACCGCGGCGGTGGCGGCGGAGAATCCGCCGACGACGTGAAGGCTGCCGCCCGTGCCAAGGGCCCGCGCGGCAAGTTCTCCTGGTTGGACAACTTCTTCGAGTTCCTCTCCGACTCCTTCCGCCCGATCCTGGGTGCCCTGCTGGGTGCCTCCCTGTTCATCACCTTCATGGCGCTCATGGGCACCCTGGGCGTGATCGGCAACTGGGCCGACCCGCGAACCGACCTGGACCCGTCCTGGCAGTTCGTGAACTTCATGTGGCAGTCGGTGTTCGTCTTCCTGCCCCTGATGGTCGCCTACAACGCAACCAAGAAGTTGGGCGCTGACCCGTGGGTCGGCTTCGCCGTCATGGCCCTGGTGATGCTGCCGGGCTTCGCCGCCCTGGGGGAGTCCCCCGCTGCGTACCAGGCCAACGTCGCAGGCAGTGACGTGACGCTGGTCGACGTGTTCGGCATCCCGCTGACCATCTTCAACTACGGCTCCCAGGTGTTCCCGCCGCTGCTCATGGCTGCGGTGCTCGGGCCGTTGAGCAAGGGCTTGAAGAAGATCATCCCGGCCAACGTGCAGTTGATCTTCGTGCCCTTCCTGTCGATGCTGATCATGCTGCCACTGACCGCGTTCCTGATCGGCCCCATCGGCGTGTTCGCAGGTGCCGGTCTGGCCAACGTGCTGCAGTCCGTGAACGCGTTCTCGCCGTTCATCTTCGCGATCATCATCCCGCTGGCCTACCCGTTCATGGTGCCGCTGGGTCTGCACTGGCCGATCAACGCGATCATGCTGCTGAACATCCAGACCCTGGGCTTCGACTACATCCAGGGCCCCATGGGCGCGTGGAACTTCGCCTGCTTCGGCGCCACCGCCGGCGTTCTCTTCCTGGCCATCAAGGACAAGGAAGTGCAGATGCGCCAGACGGCGACGGGTGCGCTCGCGGCCGGTCTGCTGGGTGGTATCTCCGAACCGTCCCTGTACGGCATCCACCTGCGCTTCAAGCGCATCTACCCGCTCATGCTGGTGGGCTGTGCCGTGGGTGGCCTGGTCCAGGGCTTCGGCGGCGGTCAGGTGCACACCAACGCGTTCGTGTTCACCTCCCTGCTGACCATCCCGGCCTTCGACCGCATCGGCCTGTACACCCTGTCCATCGGTGCCGCGTTCCTGGTGGCCATGCTCCTGGTGATCTTCCTGGACTACCGCACCCCGGAACAGCGCGCCGAGTCCAAGGCCGCCAAGGCCGCACTCGAAGGTGGCGACACCTCCGGTGCCGCGGCTGCCGGTGGTGCCGCTGCGGGTGGTTCGACCGCCGCGGGCGTCGCCGCTACCCGCTCCACCGACGCCGGGGCCGGCTCGAACGGAACCGGTGCCGCGGATCCCAAGGACGTCGTCTCCGACGAGGACCAGGCCAAGGCGAGCCAGTGGCTGGCCGCTCTGGGCGGTCCGGAGAACGTCTCCCAGGCAGACGCCGCCGCCGAAACCCGGCTGCGGGTCCAGGTCAAGGACTCCACCAAGGTCGACGAGGCGGCCCTGAACGCCGCGGGTCTGCCCGGAGCCGTTCAGGTCTCCCCGGACCTGTGGCACCTGGTGGTCGGCTCGAACGCCAACCAGTACGCCACGGCGATGGGCGCCAAGCTCGGCAAGCAGCCCGTGGGCTGACAACCTGGCGGCTTGACCACCTGACGTACGAGGGCCGGTGACCACGTTCCGACGTGGTCACCGGCCCTCTTTCGTGCCGCCCGTCCTTGTACGGCTGTCTTGTTCGTATGCCGTGTGCGGCTGCGACGGGGGGTGCCTCAGGTACGGGCCGCGACGACGTCGTCGGTGTTGGTCGGGCGGGAGCGTTCGAGTCGGAACGCGAACAGCAGAATTCCGGCGCCGGCCAGAGCCATGGCGGCACCCACCAACGACGGCGTGCGGTAGCCGAGCCCAGCGGTGAGGACCAACCCGCCGAGCCAAGCACCCAGGGCGTTGGCCACGTTCAGCGATGCATGGTTCATGGCCGCGCCCAGCGTGACGGCGTCCCCGGCCACGTCCATGAGGCGCAGCTGGAGGTTGGTCACCAGGATCGACCCGATGGCGGTGATCAGGAACAGCACCGGCAGCGCCCACCACCCGCGGGGGATGACCAGCCAGAACAGGAGCATGGCGACGGCGGAGCCCGCCGAGCCGAGCAGCAGGGACTTGGCGATCGACCACCGGGCCAGTTCACCGGCCAGCCAGGTCCCCACCGTCATGCCCAGACCGAAGGCCAACAGGAACAGGGGGACGCTGGAGGCGGACAGCCCTCCGACGTCGGTGACCGTGGTGGCGATGTAGGAGTAGATCGCGAACAGACCGCCGAATCCCACAGCGCCCGCGGCCATGGTCAGCCAGACCTGGCTGCGGCGGAAGAAGTCCCGGGCCTCGGAGAGTCCCTTGGCGTCACGGTCGGCGGGGGTGGCCGGGACGAAGATCATGACCAGGACCACCGTCAGTACGGAGATCGCGGCCGCCAGGACGTAGGTGGACCGCCATCCGAAGGTCTGGCCCATCCAGGTGGCGGTGGGCACGCCCACGATGTTGGCCACGGACAGTCCGATCATCACGCCAGCCACCGCGCGCCCACGGTACTGCGGGGCCACCAAACCGGCTGCGACTAGGGACGCCACCCCGAAATATGCCCCGTGCGGCATACCGTTGAAGAACCGGGCCAGCGTGAAGAATGCGTAATTGGTGGCCAGGCCGCTCAGGATGTTGAAGACGGCGTACACCGCCATGAGGGACAACAGCAGCCCCTTGCGTGGCAGGCGCGCACCGAAAATCGACAGCACGGGGACGCCGACCACCACGCCCAGCGCATAAGCGGAAATCGCGTGCGCCGCCTGGGGTTCGGGCACGCCCAGGGACTCCGCGATCTGCGGGAGGACGCCCATGGTCATGAACTCGGTGGTGCCGATCGCGAATCCACCGACCGACAGGGCGATGATCGCAATGACCGCCCGGGCGGTCTGGTTTCCACCGGGGTGTGCGCCGTCGTAGGTGGTGCGGGCACTGGGCGGTGAGGGGGAGGCGGTGCGGGCCACGGAACATCCCATCACTGGTCGATCGGTCGGGTGCGTGCCCGGACGTGAACTGCAGTGGACGTCACGCCGGGCCAGCGGAAGAACACACGGGCGCGGGTGGTTGTTCCGAACATGCCCGTCCTCGTATTCCTGCACGCCCATCCCGACGACGAGTCCTCGGCAACCTCGGGCACCATGGCCAAGGCCGTTGCCGAGGGTCACCGCGTCGTCGAAATCATCGCCACCAACGGCGACCACGGCACCCCGCCACCCGCGCCGAAGAACGGTGAACCGGTGCTGGGTGTGGTTGAGCACCGGCGACTGGAGGCTGCTGCGGCCGCGCGGGAGATCGGGATCCACCGCGTCGAATGGCTCGGGTACACGGATTCCGGCATGACCGGGTGGGAGCAGAACTCCGCCAACGGCTCCTTCATGGGGGCCGACGTGGACGAGGCCGCCGCCAAGGTGGCCGCGATCCTGGACCAGGAGGCAGCCGACGTGCTGGTCGGGTACGACTGGCACGGGAATTACGGCCACCCCGATCATGTGAAAGTACACGCCGTGGCCCACAGAGCCGCCGAGTTGGCCGCCACGCGGCCGCGCCTGCTGGAGACCAGCATGAATCGGGACGAGATGCGTCGACGTTTCGAGGCCGCGGTGGCCGCCGGTGCGGACCCGGAGACCCTCTTCGACCCCGAACACCCCGGCGACGACGGCAACGGGCTCGGTCTCCCGGAATCAGAGTTGCATTGGGCGGTTGAGTTGGACGGCGAGTTGCTGGCCGTCAAACGCCGCGCCCTGGGCTGTCACTCGTCTCAGGAGGACGTGCAGAACTTGCTGTCCTTGCCGCAGGACCAGTTCGAGGCTGCGTTCGGCACCGAGCACTACCGGGAGGCGGGACGTCCGGACGGAATGTTGCGGGAGTGGCCCTTCTGAGCTGAGCCTGACGGCCGTGTTTAACTGCCCTGACACCACATCCACCTGAACACCGAGGTGAAGGGGCAAGTTCATGAACAAAGACGTTCTGGGGCCGCTACCGGGCATTGATCCCAACGAACCGCAGGAGCGGTTGCGTGGATGGAAGATCGTGGGTCCGGGCCTGGTCGTGGCTGCGACCGGCGTCGGCGCTGCGGACCTGGTGGCCACGCTGGCTGCGGGCTCACGCTACGGGTACGCCCTGCTGTGGGCCGTGATCGTGGGAACGATCATGAAGATCGTTCTGGTCGAAGGTGCCGGGCGGTACTCGCTGTCCACCGGGCGCACCATCTTCGAGGGCTGGCGCTCACTGGGACGGTGGACCACGTGGTACTTCGGCCCCTACATCATGATCTGGGGGTTCGTGTACGGCGCGACGGCGATGTCCTCCTCCGCTCTGCCGCTCGCGGCGCTGTTCCCGTGGCTGCCCCTGTGGGTATGGGCGATCCTGTCCGGGCTGATCGGCCTGGCGCTCGTGTGGTTCGGACGGTATGCCGCGGTCGAGAAGGTCACCGCCGCGCTGGTGGGAATCATGTTCGTCGTGGTCGTGGGGCTCGCGATCCTGGCATTGCCCAACATTCCGAACATGATCACCGGGCTGGTCCCGGTCATTCCGGAAGGTGGGCTGGTCTACACACTGGCGCTGGCCGGAGGTATCGGCGGCACCATCACGCTGGCCGCCTACGGGTACTGGTTGCGGGAGAAGGGCTGGGCCACTCCGCGCTGGATGCGGGTCATGCAGCTGGACAACACCACGGCATATGTCGTCACCGGCATATTTGTTCTGGCCATGCTGGTGGTGGGCGCGGAGGTGCTCTACACGGCCGGACTGACGGTTTCGGCCAGCGACAGCGGCCTGCTCGATCTGGACGAGGTCCTGCGTGATCGGTACGGCGATTTCATCGGTGTCATGTTCCTGGTCGGCTTCTGGGCGGCGTCCTTCTCCTCCGTGGTAGGCGTTTGGTCAGGGGTGTCCCTCATGTTCGCTGACTTCTGGGGCAACATGCGCAACAAGCCCGCCGGGCACCCGGACACCCGCCCCGGCGGGAAGTACACCAAGTTCTACCTGCTCTGGTTGACGTTCCCACCCATGCTCCTGCTGCTTCTGGAGCGGCCGATCTTCTTGATCTTGCTCTACGGAGTTCTGGGTGCTCTGTTCATGCCGTTCTTGGCGGTGACCCTGTTGGGACTGTTGAACACGGACCGTGTGCCGCGGCAGTGGCGCAACGGCTGGTTCACCAACCTGGTGCTGGCCTTCTGCGCGATCCTGTTCATCATCCTGGGCGTCTACCAGACCTGGGACACCATTCAGGACGTTCTGGCCGCAGGCGGCTGACCGGCCCTCTTCCGCCGCCTCCTCCCGCCGACTTCGGGGTTGTTCCGCCTATAGGGCCGAATAGGCGGAACAACCCCGAACTCGGCGCGGGAATGTAGGCCCGGACATACGAAGCGGGCCCGCCCCCCCCCCAAAGGGGGGGGGGCGCCGGGGTGGCGGCCGATCACCACCGGAAGGACCGGGCCGGGTGGTGTTCGTGCCCCC
>NZ_JAAOZS010000027.1:18843-31801 GCF_011602805.1 Kocuria sp. JC486
GCCCCGCACCTCTCGAAGAGGTGCGGGGCCGCTGTGATCGCGTCAGATCACGACAGCAAGATCAGGCCTGGTTGTTGTCCGTGCCCTTGATCTGCTCCTTGATGTCCGCAGCGGTGTTCTTGGCGTCGTCCTTGACGGACTTGGCGGCGTCCACCGGGGACTTGGCGTCCTTGGCGTCGTCGACCTTGACACCGGAGCCCGCGGCAACGGTGGTGTTGGGGTCAACCGGGGACGCGGTCACGCGCGGGGACGTGGAGGCCGGGGTCTTCCAGGGATCCTGGACCGGGCGGGACGCCTTGAACGCGGCAGCACCGGCGACGGCACCAGCCGCAACCAGCCCGAGGATCAGCCAGCCCTTGCCGGACTTCTGGGCCTTCTTCTGCTGCTTGGCGTAGTCCTTGGCAACCTTGGCGGCAGCCTTCTTTGCCTTGGTGACGGCCTTCTTGTCGCCGGTCAGACGGGCCACAATGGCCTCCAGCTGCTCCGGGGTGTCAGCGTTGGCGAACTTGCCGGCCAGCTGGGCTGCGGCAGCGTTGTAGCGCTCGGAAGCGGCGTCGCGGCTGTCACCGTAGACCTTGGCGGCGCGCTCGGAAGCCTGGGAGGCCTTGACCTTGGCCACGGCGGGGGCAGCAGCGGCTGCAGCCTTGGCAACCGCCGGGCTTGCGCCGATCTTTGCCTTGGTCGCAGCGCCCTGGGCCCGGCCGATGCCGTCCTGGACGTAGGGGCTGGCAGCGTGCACGCCACCGGCCAGGGTTGCGGCCCCTGACTTGGCGCTCTGCTGCAGGGTCGGGGCGACGGCGCCGATCTCCTTGGCGATCCAGTCACCGGCATCGACGATGCGGTTCTCGATGGCGCTCTGCTGGGACTTGGCCTTCTTCTGGGCCTTGGACTTGAACAAGCTCATGGAAGCTCCCTCCTAGGGTGACGAGTCTCCTGTGCCAGCATACGGCCACACGTGTACTCAAGCACGATAGAAAGCCTACTTACCCCGTAATGACGGCCCGGATCAGCGCAATTTTCACTGTGCGCTGAACAGTTCGGGGCCTCGACCGTCACCAGTTCGCACGCGTAATCGTGCGTGCCATACTGAGCGTCATGACTGCTATTGCCACCGCCAAGGCGACAATCCACACCAACCACGGCGACATCGTGGTGAACCTCTTCGGCAACCACGCTCCCAAGACCGTGAAGAACTTCATCGGCCTGGCCGACGGGTCCCAGGAGTGGGTGCACCCGCAGACCGGCGAGAAGGGTGAAGGCCCCCTCTACAAGGACGTCATCTTCCACCGCATCATCAAGGACTTCATGATCCAGGGCGGTGACCCCCTGGGTCAGGGTGTCGGCGGCCCGGGCTACATGTTCGACGACGAGATCCACCCCGAGCTCTCCTTCAGCAAGCCCTACCTGCTGGCCATGGCCAACGCGGGCAAGCGCGGAGGCAAGGGAACCAACGGCTCCCAGTTCTTCATCACCACCATCGCCACCGAATGGCTCAACGGCAAGCACACCATCTTCGGTGAGGTCGCCGATGATGCCTCCCGCAAGGTGGTCGACGAGCTCAACAACGTCACCACCGGCGGCATGGACCGCCCGGTGGAGGACTGCGTGATCACCTCGATCGACATCGAGCAGCTCTGACCCACACGAACGTCGCGCACGCGCGCCACGGAGGGCCCCGCCGAGCATCGGCGGGGCCCTCCGTGGTTTGCGCCACCCAGAAGGACACCCATGAACCAGTACACCCCCGGCCCCGATCCCGACGACGACGGCGCCCGCGGTCCCGTCCCGTACGAAACGGCTCACGGTCGGCCTTACCACTCCGAACACGCCGAACACGCCGGAGCCGTCGGCCCTGGCGACCGTCAGGCCCCCGTCCGCCCCCACAACCCGATGGTCGTCACCTGGACGTTGATCTGGGTCAACGTGGCGGTCTACGCCCTGATGTGGATCCTGAACCTCACGGGGATCGACGCGACCTACTGGCTGGGCCTGGCACCGGCCGTGGCCTTCACGGAACCGTGGCGCATCCTGACCAGCGGGTTCGCGCATTCGATGAGCAATCCCACGCATCTGCTCCTGAACATGTACACGCTGTGGATCTTCGGTCGGATGCTGGAAGGGGGACTGGGGCGTGGCCGGTTCCTGACCGTCTACGTCGCATCACTGCTGGGTGGCGCTGCCGCCGTCGTCCTGCTGTCCCCGACATATTCGCTGACGGTGGGTGCCTCCGGCGCCGTCTTCGGCCTGTTCGGGGCCGTACTGGCGGTGACGCTGTGGGGGCCGCGGCAGTTCCGGTCGAACCTGACCACCATCCTGGTCCTGATCGGCGTCAACGTGGTGTTCGGGTTCCTGGTCCCCGGGATTTCCTGGCAGGGACACCTGGGCGGGCTGGTGACCGGTGTGGTCGTCACGGGCATCTTCCTGGCCCGTTCCAGGCGCAACCCACGTAGCTCCGGCGGCCGGCCTCAGGCCACTCAACAGGGGCGCTGACGGCGTCTGCGTACCCGCCGTCCACAGGCTTCATCCACACCCGTGGACAAGTTCCACACGTGTAATTCCACATGTGTGAACAACCCTGTGGACAGTGTCCTGACGCGGATCCCGCCGTTTGACCGAGGTCATGGTTCACGATGTGCACAATGTTCTCCACACCTGTGGACAATCTTCTGCACGGGGTGGGGATCGGGCAGCCGTGCGTTTCGATCAAGTCGCCAGCAGGTTCGGGGGCTGGGCGGGCGAGTCAGGCGCTAGGTTGAGATCCAACATGCGCACACGAGCGCTCCGGTCCCACGGCAAAGGCGGCGCTGGTGACAACCCCGGATTCCCCAGGCACTTCGAACAACACTCATCAGCAGGACGACCGCGGACCCATAGCGGGTGCCGCACCCGGCCGACCCAGCCGGGGTGACGGGGAAGGTGCGATGATCTTCCACCACGTGACCCTGGGCCAACGCGTCCTGTTCGGCTCCGGCAAGGCGGCCGAAAACATTGCCCAGGAACTCGATCGGCTGGACGCGCGCCGCGTCATGGTCATCAGCAGCGCGCGGGACGCCCAGACCTCCGAGCGCCTGGTCCCTGACAACCGAGTCTCTGTGCGGTGGACCGACGTCGCCCAACACGTTCCCGCTGACCTCGCCGAGCGGGCGCGGGGTCGTGCACGGGAGGGCCAAGCTGACCTGTTGGTGGCCATCGGAGGCGGATCGGCCATCGGTCTGGGCAAGGCCGTGGCACTGACCTCCCGCCTCCCGCTGATCGCGGTGCCCACCACCTACGCCGGCTCCGAGGCCACGGACATGTGGGGTATCACCGAGGATCGGACCAAGACCACGGGTAATGCGCCTCAGGTCCTCCCGGTCAGCGTGGTGTACGACGCGGACCTGTCCATGACCCTTCCCGTGGATCTTGCCGTCAGTTCCGGCCTCAACGCCCTGGCACATTGCGTGGATTCGTTGTGGGCCCCGCGGGCTGATCCGATCAACCAGGCGCTGGCGTTGGAGGGAGCCCGCGCGCTGGCTCGCGCATTGCCGGGGATCACGGCTGATGCGGGCGCGCGGCAGCCGCGGGAGCAGGCGCTGTACGGCTGCTACCTGGCCGCGGTGGCCTTCGCCTCCGCGGGGTCGGGGCTGCACCACAAGATCTGTCACACGCTGGGCGGCACCTTCGGCCTGCCGCACGCCCAGACCCACGCCGTCGTCCTGCCCTACGTCCTGGCGCTCAACGGCCCGGGGACCCCGGAGGTCATGGGGCGCCTGGCCACCGCGTTGGGAGCTACCGACGACAAGGACAGCGGTACGGGCGGCGGCACGGGCGACAGGAACGACGACGCCGGCCCGGCGACCGCCCTGACCCGACTGCTCGACCTGCGCGCAGCTGTCCATGCCCCGGATGCGCTCGAGCCCCTGGGCCTGGTGGCCACCGAAGTGTCCGAGGCCGTATGTCGGGTGGCCGCGGTGGTGCCGCCGTCGAACCCCGTGACGGTTGGCGAGTCCGATCTGGAACGCCTGCTCACGGATGCTCAACGGGGCGACCTGCCGCGCTCGCCGTACCGCCTGGACGGGTGACGCCCTGAGCGCAGGGCGGGCGCGGTCCCGGACAGGGCCGCCACCTCAGACCGGGGGATGACGCTCCGGGCGGTCACGGACGGAGGGCATGCGACCCCGGCATGAGGTGGTGCGGCCGGAGTCCATCCCGGCGGGCGATGTGCCGGGCAGGGGCCAACGAGCACTGTGGAGCCATGACTCATCCACAGTTGCAAGCCGTCAATCTCAGTCAGTTCTACGGGCCCACCGCAGCCCTCGATCACCTGGACCTCATCATTCATCGGGGCCAGTCCGTGGCCATCATGGGCCCGTCCGGTTCCGGGAAGACCACGTTGCTCCACGCCCTGGCAGGCATCGACGTTCCGCAGGACGGGGAGGTGTACTTCCACGGCGCCACCGGAGCAGAGGCAGTGCACGTCATGAGCGCGGAACAGCGTGCCGAACTGCGTCTCAAGCATTTCGGTTTCGTGTTCCAGGCGGGGCTCATGCTCACGGAGCTGACCGTGGTGGAGAACGTGGCCCTGCCGCTCATGCTCTCGGGCGTGGATCGCGCCAGTGCCTACCAAACAGCCTCGGCCTGGTTGAACCGACTGGGGTTGGAGGGCATGGGGGACCGGCGTCTGGGACAGCTTTCAGGCGGGCAGGCCCAACGCGTAGCCATCGCCCGTGCCCAGGTGTGCGGGCCGGAGGTGATCTTCGCGGATGAACCCACGGGCGCCCTGGACTCCGTGACCTCCGCGGAAGTCCTGCAGGCGCTGCTGGAGTCCACGGCCGAACGCGGCGCGACCCTGGTGGTGGTCACCCATGACGAGCACGTGGCGGCCCGGTGCGCGCGCACCATCCGGCTGCGCGACGGCCGCATCGTCGCCGATTCAGAAGCGGCCGATTCAGAGGCTGCTGACTTGAACGTACCCCGCGCCGGCGCGGCCCGGACGACGAGCGAGCGAGTGGCCCCGTGAAAGCCCTGACGACCGTCCACCCGGGACGACTCCCCAAAGCCCCGCTGCCCGTTCTGACGCTGTTCGCCCGCAAGAGCGCGGCCGATCACCGGTCCTGGGCGTTGCCCGTGACGGCCTACGCACTGGTCAGCGGCCTGCTGGTCTCCGTGATCGCCGGCGTGGTCATGTACTGGCAGTTCCAGTTCACAGCTCCAGGCATGGTCTCCACCTATCGGATCCTCTCCGCGGTGGCCTTGTTCATCCTGGCGCTGCCGCTGATCAACCTGGCCTCCGCGGCAGCCAGACTCTCCACCCGCCGCAAGGACTCCAGGCTTTCCGGGCTCAGGCTGCTGGGGGCGTCCCGCCGAACCCTCTCGGCTTTGATCCTGGGGGAGGCGGTTGCCCAGGCCACCCTGGGTGTTGTGATCGGAGGTGGGCTCTACGCCCTGCTGATCCCCGTCCTGGGTCTGCTGCACGTCGACGGACGTCAGATCGGCGCGGGGGCCATGGTGCTGCCCGTTCCGGTGATTCTGCTCTGCTGGGCCCTGCTGATCCTCCTGGCAGGCGTGAGCTCCGCCGTCGGCCTGCGCAGAATCTCCATCTCCCCGCTGGCTGTCCGCACTCGACGGGACGTGCCGAAGATGCACTGGCTGCGAGCGGTCGTCCCCGTGATCGCCCTGGTGGCCGTCGTGCTCCTGTGGCGGGAGTCCCTGAGCCTCCCGGAGATCGGGGTGGCCCTGGTGGGCAGTGCCGTGCTGTTCGGCGTGCCCATGATGGCGATGGCCTTCGCGGGGCCCTGGATCGTGGCCCGTTCCGGACGGCGGATGCACCGCAAAGCAAAGTCACCCGAGCACCTGGTGGCCGCGCGCATGATCCTGTCCGACCCGCGAGCCGCCTGGCGCCAGCTACAGTCCGTGGTCCTGCTGGCCTTCGTGGCCGTGACGGTGGGAGGCGGGCTCGCGGTCATGGCCCAGACTTCGGGCCAGCCGGGCGTCGAGCACCTGGTCGCGGACATGAGGACGGGTGCGGTGCTGACCGTCCTGTTCGGCTTCTTCACGGTGGCCTGCGCGGTCATGATCGACCAGACCGCCGCCGTCGCGGACCGACGGGACGTGTGGCGGAACCTGGACCTCGTGGGCATGCCCTTCGGCAGCGTCGATCGGGTCCGTCGCATGGCGGTGACCCGCCCCATGCGCGCTCTTTTGATCGTGGCGCTGGTCAGCGCCGTGGTGGTGCAGGCCCCGGTCCTGGGCGTCGGCCTGGTGTTGTCACCCACCAGCGTGGGCGCGGCTGCCGTCGTCCTTGGGCTGGGGATTCTCATGGTGCCTCTCGCGGTTCTGCTCACGCGGTCCTCCCTCACGACGGCGGTCCGTGAGCCCGTGGGTCAGGTCCTGTGACCTTGACTCCGGCCTGGCAACGCATGGCAACTCGACCAGAGCTTGATCGATGTCAAGGCCCACGATGGGTAGCGGTCGTAGCGTCCAGTCCGGCTGGCAAATGACGGCCTGTCACCAATCGTCGGGTGCGAACCCGAGGAAGAAGGATCCATGCTCTCGGAGAAGTCCAAGCCGCTGATCGAGGCCACCGCGCCGGTGATCGTCGAGCGTCTGCCGGAGATCGCGCCCAAGTTCTACCAGTCGATGTTCGAGGCGCACCCCGAACTGCTCGACGGTGTGTTCAGCCGCGCGAACCAGAAGTCCGGCGCTCAGCCGCTGACCTTGGCCGGTTCCGTGATCGCCTTCGCTCAGCACTTGCTGACCCACCCGGACTCCTACCCGGACGAACTGCTCTCCCGCGTGGCCCACAAGCACACCTCCTTGGGCATCGTGGAGCCGCAGTACCAGATCGTGCACGACCACCTGCTGGGTGCGGTCGCCGCGGACCTCGGTGACGCCCTCACGCCCGAGATCGGCGAAGCCTGGGACGAGGTCTACTGGCTCATGGCCGAGGCCCTGCTCAAGCTCGAGCGTGGCCTGTACGCGAGCCAGGCCAACGACGTCATCTTCGCGCCGTTCCGCTTGGCCGAGCGGACCGAGACCGGCGGCGGCACCGTGGTGTTCACCTTCGAGCCGGCCGACGACACCCCCATGACCCCCGCCATTGCCGGCCAGTACGTGAGCGTCAAGGTGCGCATGTCCGACGGCATCGAACAGCCCCGTCAGTTCACCCTGATCCCCGGCCCGGAGGGCACGCGCCGGATCGCGGTCAAGAAGGACATGGACGGTGAGGTCACGCCCGTTCTGCACGAACTCCCGGTCGGTACCGAGCTGCCCATCTCCAACCCGTACGGCGACGTGGTGCTCACGGACTCGGAGGCCCCGTTGGTCTTCCTGTCCGCCGGAATCGGTGTGACGCCCATGGTGTCCTTCCTGGACAACCTGGCCACGGAGGGTTCCACCCGGGAAGTCCGTGCCATCCGCGTGGATCCGACCGACGAGGACGCCCCACTGCTGTCCGAACAGCAGGAGGCCGTGGCCAAGCTGAGCAACGGCTCCCTGGAGCGGTGGACCACCAAGTCCCTGGAAGGCGACCACACCGGCCGCCCGGACTTCGCTGAGCTCAACGTCTCCCCGGACTCACACGTGTACCTGTGCGGCCGTCTGGGATTCATGCAGGACGCACGCTCCGCCCTGGTGGCGGCCGGCGTCCCGGGCAAGAACATCCGCTACGAGATCTTCGGTCCCGACCTGTGGATGCTGCACGACGACGCCGCTCGCGCCCAGGCGGCGTGACGCCGATCGGTCCGAGGGCCTGAACCCGGACCGATCGATCGTGGAATGAACCGATTGACCGGTGAGTTGTCCCGCCCATGCACGCTCGTGGGTGGAGGAACTCACCGGTCGATCGTTTTACGGTGCGGGTCGTTCAGACCCGTGTGGTCGGCGGGCTCCATGAGCCGCGACGTGACGTAGCCGATCACGATGCCCCAGAAGGCCGCGTGAATGTTGAACAGGTCCAGTCCGGACACGGTGGCGACGAACGTCACCAGGGCACCGAAGGTGAACTTGTGGGCGAACGCGGCAACGAACGCGTTCTGCAATGCCTTGATCATGGCCAGCCCGCCCAGGGCCAGGATGAAGGCCTCCGGCGTCGCGAGCATGAATCGGGTGTAGGCCGGTGCGAACAAGGCGCACACCAGGGACAACACCCCGTAGGTCAGGGCGGCCGTGTACTGCCGCTCGCGCTCGCCGGAGGTCGTGAGCAGAGCGTTGGTGGGGCCGGTGACGCACGCGCTGACCGCACCCACCGCGGCGTTGAGCACGGAAAAGGCACCCGAGGCCACGGCGAACATGTTGATGGGCGGTTGGTGCCCCGCTGAACGCAGCACCGCGATTCCCTGCCCGTTCTGCACCACCAGCACCGTGATGGCCAGCGGAACCAGCAGTTCGAGTTGGGCCGCGACGGCGAATTCCGGGGCCGTGAACTGCGGCTGGGCCAGAACGGGGCCCGCGGCGTCGAAGGTGAACTGCCCGCTGAGGACCACCACGGACACCCCCACCAGCAGCGTGGCCAGAACCGGTGGGACGGCCTTGCCGAGTCGGGGAACCGCTGAGAACAGGACGAACGTGGCCACCATGGGAAGCGCGATCAGGGGAGCCTCCGTGGAGGAACTCACGATGTCCGTCCCGAACCGCAGGAACACCGCGGCGACCATGGCCATGATGATCGGCATGGGGATGAAGGCCATGGCCTTGCGCACCACCCCGGAGGCGCCCAACGCCAGGACCAGGACGCCCGTGGTGAAGAAGGCCCCCACCACCTCTGCGAAGCTCAAGTGCTGGAGGGAGGGACCCAGGAGCACGGTCCCGGGGATGGACCACGCGAAACCCAGGGGCTGGCGGTAGATCAGCGACATGACCACCGTTGCCAAACCTGCCGAGAGGAAGATCCCGAACACCCAGGAGGCGAGCTCACCGTCGCTGAGGCCACCGGCGGCACCCACAGCCAATGTCACGGCGATCGGACCGGATGCTGAGAAGACCAGGCCGATCAGCCCGTTGATGCCGTAGAGCGGGGCCCAGTCGCGCAAGACGGCCCGCGGCCCGGCCGGGCGTACCCCGGGCCTTTCCAGGATCGGTTCGCGCAGATCGGCTTGCATGCTCACCCTTCCGGAGACCGCGGCCACCCGGTGGGCGGGGCGACGACGGCCACGGTGCCGCCGCTCGGTCAGTTCACCAGACCGGGCGGACTCGGGGAAGCACAGCGGACCCAGTCTTCGGCCCGGGGTCGCCACCAGGCGGGTCCGGCAACACCCGCATTGATACGTGAAAACAGAAGAAACCTGCGTGAATCAGTACGATCCACGCAGGTTTCTCTGTCGCCCTTATCCGCCGTTGGGAGGTCAGGCTCCGGGTGCCCCCATGGGCGCGCCCCCGCCAGCGGCCGGCATCGAGCCGCCCGTGGGCTCCGTGCCGGTGTCCACACCGGCGGTCAGGGCCACCTTGTAGCCCTTGGACACGTTGCCGGTCACCGTGGCCAGCTGGCTCGCGCCGCCGTCGTCACCGAAGACGTTGTCGGAGTCCAAGGTGATCTGGGAGAGATTGGTTACCGACTGCTCGTAGCCCGTGGTCGCGTAGACCGTGTCGCACACGTCCTGCGGCAGGGCCACCTGGGAGGTGGAGATCGCGTTGGTCGAGTCCGTGATCGAGGCTTCGTCCGGGTAGACCTCGAAGTGGATGTGCGGCCAGCGTCCCGAGTAGGTCGCGGGGAAGATGCTGGTGAACGTGACCTTGCCCTGACCGTCGGTTATCTGCACGCCGCGCAGGTAGTTCTCCTCGGCGATGCTCTCCGAGTACATCGAGTACTCGCCGTCGCGGTTGCAGTGCCACACGTAGACCGCGGCGCCCATCATGGGAGCGTTGCCGTTGGCCATGTCCGCGATGGTCAGCTCCAGGGTCATGGGGACACCCTCGGCCGTGCCCGTGGGGCCGTTGAAGCTCGAACGGATGTCACTGCGGACCACCCCGGACTCTTCCAGGACGTCGGCACCGTTGGAACCGTCACCGGGGTAGGGGCCGGCCGTCTCGTCCGGGATCTCGGAATCGACGTCCACGGTGGCATCCGCAGAGGCAGACTCCGTGGCAGACCCGGTCGCGGTGGCGCTCGCCGAGGAGCTGCTGCCGGACGACGACGTCGGAGCACACGCGGCCAGCCCGAAGGCGGCGGCTCCCAGGCCCATCGCGGACAGGACGCTGCGCCGGTTGACCAGCGTCTGGATGTCGAAGCCCAGGCCCTGGTCGACCACTTCCTCGTCCTGCCGAGGAAGCTCGCGGCCCTGGTAGGTGTGCTTGCCGTCGACCACCTGCATCTCGATGCCGAAGGGGTCGGTGTAGGTCTCCGGCTCCTGCTCCTCCGGGGTGGCCGGGTGCTCCGCGGCGGTCTGGATCTCCTGGGACGGGTGGGACTTTCGGAACAGCACGGGTGCGCCTCCTGCTCTGGGTCATGGTCTGAGCCGCGCGGAGTGACACCCGGCGGCCCGGTCTGAGACTCAAGGTAGGGGCGCACCCTGTGGTGGCCGGTGCGTCAACCTGTGATCAGGCTGTGCCTGTGGGGGCGCGTCAGCCGGGTGGGGGCCTCAGCCCTGCATCTGACGAACTTCCACCGCCTGGCGGCAGGCAGCGGAGGCCTGAGCACCCAGGTCCTGGGCTTCCTGTGCATCGGCGGCTTCCAGGATCCAGAATCCGCCGAGCTGGACGGGGGCACCGCTTGCGGTCCCGTCGGTCACGGTGGTCTCTCCCGACGTGGCATCCACGAGCTTGGCGGCCGTGGCCGGCTGCTCGAGTGCGCCGATGAACACGATGCGCTGTTCGTCCTGCATCTTCTGGTTGAAGGCCATCACGGCTCCGTGGAGTTCCTCCATGCTCACGCCTTCGGGCAGGCCGGCGTCGTCGGTGTGGTTCACGGAGATGAAGAACTGGGGCATGGTGTTTCCTTTGTGCTGGCCGGTCCTTATTCCGAACCAGACGTGGTCGGGACGGAGGATGCGATCGAGGCGCTGTGCGGCGAATCCGGACGAGAGTCTAGGACCTGGTAGCACGTGCTGACCATGCCGGATGCGGTGGTCGCCGTGCCGCGATGCGCCAGGTGCAGATCCGCGGGAAGTGCCCCGAACAGCGGAATGCCCGAGCCGATCAGAACCGGGACGTAATTGACCACCACCTGCGTGACCAGCCCGGCGGCCAGGAAACTCTGAACCGTCCTGCCGCCGTCGACGTACACGTGCCGCGCCCCGCGCTCATCCAGCAGTGCCACCGCGTCCTCGAAGTCACGCGCCACCAGGACACCGTGCGGCTGAGCGTCACCGAGGGTCGAGCTCAGCACGATCACCTGAAGGGGGTCGTAGGGCCAGAACACCATCTCCAGCACCTTCTGGAAGGTGAGCCGACCCATGACCATGTGATCCGCGGATGCCAGGAGGGAGTCGAAGTCCGGGACATCCGGATGCGCCCGGGCGGCGGCGTGTTCGACGGCGGGGCGGTCCTCCAACCAGGCGATGTCATGGTCCGTGCGGGCGATGAATCCGTCGACGCTCAGACCGGCGAAGACGGTGGCGTCCCAGGTGTGTGCAGGCATGCAGCCATGGTGGCCCGGGCCACCGACAACTCAAGCCGGGTCACGTTGCCGTGGTTCACCCCGAGACCATCAACTTGACCGCGATCAGCAGCATCACCAGCCCCACGCCGATGTCGATCGCCTTCCACGTGCCCGGGCGATCCAACGGCTTGGCCAGGGCTCGCGCGCCGACGCCCAAGACCGTGAACCACAGCACCGAGCCGGTGGCGGCACCCAGCGCGAACACCCACCGCAGAGCTCCTTGCTGATTGGCCAGGTTGCCCAACATGACCACGGTGTCCAGGTACACGTGCGGGTTGAGGAAGGTCAGGGCCAGGGTGGTCGCCAGAACAGTCCCCGCGGACTTGGCGGCGGTTGCGCCTCCGGCCTGGGAGAGGGACGCGTTGCCGAAGGCCGACCGGAAGGACTGGAGCGCGAACCAGATCAGATAGGCGGCCCCGCCCCATCGCAGGACCACCAACGCCCACGGGAACCGTTCCACGATGGTTCCGATCCCCAGGGTCCCGACGCCGATCAACAGGGCGTCGGCCGCGATGCACACGGCGACGACGATGCCCACGTGCTCCCGCCGGATGCCCTGACGTAGCACCCAGGCGTTCTGCGCGCCGATGGCGACGATCAGCGCAAGTCCGGCGAACATTCCGGTCAGAAAGATTCCCATGGGGAAGAACGTTAGGCCGACGGCAACCGGTGGTACAGCGAAAGATTCTTCGCTAGAAAAAGAATTGCTTAAGATCATGCTGCGGGCCGTGCGGAACTCGTGCGGAACTCCACGGAGCGGCCGCACAAGGAGGCACACGATGGACATCGAACAGCTGCGCACGTTGGTCACGGTGGTGGACGAAGGAACCTTCGACCGGGCCGCGGCGCGCCTGCACGTGTCCGCCCCGGCGGTGAGCCAGCGCATCAAGGCGCTCGAGACCCAGACGGGGCACGTGTTGGTTCAGCGCGTTGTCCCGGTCCGGCTCACGGAGCCCGGGACCGAGGTGTTGCGGCTGGCGCGCCAGGTCCTCGCCCTCCACAACGACGCCATGGAACACCTGGGTCTGGGCGGTGACCCGAACGGCCCGGGAGCGGCAACGGGGCGGCGGCAATTGCCCGTGGCCGTCAATGCCGATTCCCTGGCCACGTGGTTCCGGCCGGTGCTCGCGGAGGTGGGATCCGCCGTCGTCGCTCCCGGACAGATACCCGTCACGGTGCGGTTGAGCGTGGAGGATCAGGACCACTCACTCGCGTTGCTGCAGGCCGGGACCGTGGCGGCTGGCGTGACCACGTCCGAGCGGACGGGCACGGGGGGCCGGGGCATCGCGCTCGGGGAGATGGTCTACGAACCCTGCCTGTCCGCCACCCTCCTGGACCGGCTGGCGGACCAGGCCGACGGGAGGGGAGGGGACAAGGGCAGCACGG
>NZ_JAAOZS010000028.1:0-30546 GCF_011602805.1 Kocuria sp. JC486
CCACAGACCCCACACCGGCATCGGCGGCCAAACACCCTCACAACGCGTTCACAACGTCACGGGGAAGTACAGCTAGTCCTCGACGTCCAGCCGGTCCTGAATGGCTTCCAGCCGCCCCACGACCATGGAGGCGTGGATGCTCAGGCACAGCTGGGTGATCTCCCCGGCACGCTCACTGGCACGCTTGGCCGCCACGGAACTGCGCTTGGCGACCTCCGGGGCGATGGCCTGTTCCACCAGACCGATCTCCCGGTCGGCGGCCTGTCGCAGGGTCCGCAGGTGGCGCGGCTCGACCCCGTGGTCACGCAGGGCCCGCGCGGCCCCGGCAATCACCAGGTCGTGCCTGTCGAACCCGCCCGCACGTTCGTGGAGCAGACCGAAGCTGATCAGTTCGCGCACCAGCGGAATACCCGCCCCGGACTGGCGGCACAGCTCACGCATGGTCAACGGTTCGTCCTGCTCGACCGGGGCCTGCTGATGGGCTGTGGCTCCGACCGGGGCGGCAGTGCCCACGGCCGCTGCCTCGGGTTCCTGTGCAGCACCGTCCGACGACGGCGCGGGTGCGGGCGCGGCAGCCTCACCGCCGCCGTCGGCACCCTGGACCAGGGCTTCGAGCTGACCGGCCTCCGAGAGCTCCCGGATGACCTTGAGCGGAAGGTATCGCTCCCGTTGGAGGATCAGGACGTGCCGCAGCCGCTCCAGGTCCTCCGGGGCGAACTTCCGGTAGCCCGACGGGGTCCGGGCAGGGTGCAACAGGCCCTGGTCCTCCAGGAAACGCACCTTGGAGGCTGTGACCTCCGGGAACTCGGGCTGCAACTGCTTGAGCAGCGCTCCCATGCCGATCCGGCGCACGTGTGCCTGATCAGCGGCTTCCGGAGTTCCGGGGGAACTCACGTCAGGAGCGACCGTCGGCAGTGCGCGCCGAACGGTAGAAGACGAAGCAGAACTTGCCCAGACGGACCTCGTCCCCGCTCTTCAACAGCACCGAGTCCACCCGGTCGTTGTTGACGTAGGTGCCGTTGAGGGAGTTGTCGTCGACGAGTTCGTACGAATTGTCCCGACGGATGAATCCCGCGTGCCGGCGTGAGACGGTGACGTCGTCCAGGAAGACGTCGGCCTTGGGGTGACGGCCGGCGGACACCTGGTCCGTGTCGAGCAGGAAGCGCGAACCGCGCCCGCGGGGGTCCACCTGGACCAACAGTGCGGTGTTCGGGGGCAAGGCGTCGACGGCTGCTTTTTCCTCGTCCGACAACCGGTGCCCGGAAACTTCGGACAGGATGTCGGAGACGATCTGGATCGAGGTCGTTTCCGGGCCGGCGGACGGGATGTTGCGCTCGGACGGCGTGGTCATGATTCCCGCGATCCTCCTCTGGTGCTGAGTGACTGTGATGTTCGGCGACCCCGTGGGGAAGGGAAGGAACGAGCCGGCCGGACGTTGTGACTGGTGGTTGGGCGTGTGACAACGAGGGCACACCCTGTGAAGGTGCTCACGTGACGTGACGAACAACCTCGGCACAGTCTAGCCATGTCGGGCGACAACCGAGCATGCGACGACCTCCGGTGACCACGTTCGCAGCACGGGACCGGGTGTACTTTGTGCCTCATGCCCCTCGAAGAGGACTTGTACCGGCTCACCACGCGTATCCGGTCCCGGCGCCCTCAACCCTGGATGGTCTCGGCCCGCCGCTGGTTCATCCGCCCCCAACCCGGCCCCGGATCCCGGCGCGCCCGCGCCACCTCCGCCGGACGCACCGCCCAGATGCTGGTGACCGGCTTCGCCGTCGTCCTCGCTCTGGGGACGGCCGCGCTCATGCTGCCGTTCGCCGCCAACGGCCCCGGCCACGCGACATTCATGGAGGCCCTGTTCACGGCCACCTCGTCGCTGTGCCTGACCGGGCTGATCGTCGTGGACACCCCCACGTACTGGTCCACGTTCGGCCAGGTGGTCATTCTGGCGCTGATCCAGATCGGCGGGTTCGGGGTGATGACCTTCGCGACCATGATCGGCATCTTCATGTCCCGCCGCTTCGGCCTGGGTCTGAGGGTCGCCGTCGCCTCGGAGACCCGGTCGACCGGCCCGGGCGAGATGCGCCACGCGGTCAAACGCATCGTGTTCACCATCGTCGCAGTGGAGACCGCCGTGGCCCTGCTGCTGGCCGCGCGATTCGCAACGGGCTACGGCTACTCCCCCGGCAAGGCGCTGTGGCACGGGGTGTTCCACTCGATCTCCGGGTTCAACAACGCCGGATTCGCCCTGTACACGGCCAATCTGATGGATTTCGACGGCGACCCGCTGGTGCTGTTGCCGATCGCCGCCGCCGTGATCGTGGGAGGACTGGGCTTTCCCGTGATCGTGGAACTGCTGCGCCACATCCGAGTACCCAGGCTCTGGTCGATGACCACGCGCATGATGGTGGTGGGCACCCCGGTGTTGTTGCTGGGCGGGACGGCGTTCCTGCTGCTGGTCGAGTGGGGCAACCCGACCACACTGGGCCCCATGGGCTTCGGAGACAAACTACTCAACGCCTTCTTCCAGTCCACCATCACCCGCACGGCCGGGTTCAACTCCGTGGACCTGGCAGGCATGCATCCCGTGGCCTGGTTCGGCATGGACTTCTTGATGCTGGTGGGTGGCGGCTCCGCGGGGACGGCCGGTGGTCTGCGAATCACCACGGTGCTGGTGCTGCTGTTCGTCGCCTGGACCGAAGTCCGGGGACAACAGGCCGTCAACGTTCTGGGCCGCAGGCTCTCGCGTTCCGTGCAGCGCGAGGCGTTGACCATCGTGGTGCTGTCGATGGCGATCCTGGTCACCGCCCAGATGGGCTTGATGCTGCTCGAACCGGACCTCGGTCTGGACCGGCTCTTGTTCGAATCCGTCTCTGCCTTCGCCACGGTGGGGCTGTCCACGGGAATCACCGCCCAGATCGGTACGGGTGGGCAGCTGATCCTGATCGCCCTGATGTTCATCGGCCGTCTGGGCCCCACCACGATCGCCGCTGCCATCGCTGCGCAGGACACGACCCGCACGTGGGAACTGCCCAAGGAACGCCCGTTGATCGGATGACCCCGGCCCCCTCCGCCGAACCCTCGCGAAACTCGCGCTTCAGGGCGTGAAGCGCGAGTTTCGCGAGGGTTCGGCGCAGGATGGGAACAGAAACGTCGAAAGGACACCCGTGTTCAACCAACGTGGGCGTGAGTTCAGCTCTCGCCAGGCACCCCGCCGCGACCATTTGCGCTCCGCCGTGGTCATCGGCCTGGGCCGCTTCGGCTCCGCACTCGGCCAGGAACTCATGGACAGCGGCGTGGAGGTCCTGGCCATCGACGACGACCCCAAAGTGGTCCAGGAGTTCAAGGGTCAGTTCACCAGCGTGGTCCGCGCCGATGCCACCTCACAGCAGGCACTCGAAGAGTTGGGCGTCTCCGACTTCGCCGCCGTCGTCGTGGCCATCGGCACGGACCTGGAGGCCTCCGTGCTGACCACGTCCCGCCTGCTGGCCATGGACAACCCCCCGGAAATCTGGGCCAAGGCCATTTCGGAAGCCCACGCCCAGATTCTGGAGCAGCTGGGTGTGGGGCACGTGATCCGCCCCGAACACGACATGGGCCTGCGGACGGCACACCTGTTGATCGGCCATGCCCTGGATTTCGTCTCCTTGGACGGCGGGTTCGCCCTGATCCGTTGCCAGCCACCGACAGCCACCCAACAACGCCCGCTGGACACCCTGAATCTGCGTCAGAAGTACGGGGTCACGGTGGTCGCGTTGCGCCGCCACGGACAGCAGTGGAGCCCGGTCGACCCCGGCACCATGCTCTACGACGACGATGAGATCATGGTCACAGGGACCAAGCACGACGCCGAACACTTCGCGGGCCTAGACTCGAAATAGTCATACCCCATGGGGTACCGGGGTTCCTCACCCCGCAGCACCTCGCATTCCGTGACCCGAACGCCCAGGCGGCCGGTCGCTCCACGCAGCGGCCCGCGAGATCATGCGTGATCCATTCGCAGCGGCACCGGGTGGTTCGAGCCACGGCCGACACGATCCGCACCAGGTGTGCGGGCGGGAGAACCGGCATGGATCCACTCGAAATCGCACGGTGGCAGTTCGGCATCACGACCGTCTACCACTTCATCATGGTCCCGTTGACCCTGGGACTGGGGCCGTTGGTCGCGATCATGCAGACCCTCTGGGTGCGCACGGGCAACGAGCGCTACCTGCGGATGACCAAGTTCTGGGGCAAGGTCTACCTGATCAACTTCATCATGGGCGTGGCCACGGGACTGGTCCAGGAATTCCAGTTCGGGATGGCCTGGAGCGAGTACTCGCGGTTCGTGGGCGACGTGTTCGGCGCGCCGCTGGCCATGGAAGGGCTGCTGGCCTTCTTCTTCGAGTCCACGTTCATCGGGCTGTGGATCTTCGGGTGGGACCGTCTGCCCAAGAAGATCCACCTGGCCAGCCTCTGGATCGCAGTGCTGGGCTCGGTGGCCTCCGCGTACTTCATCATCGTGGCCAACTCCTGGATGCAGCATCCCGTGGGTGTGGAGTTGATCGACGGGCGCCCGGTCATGACCGACATCTGGGCCGTGTTGACCAACAACACCGCCCTGGCAGCGTTCACCCACGCGATCTTCGGCGCCGTGGGCGTGGGCTCCGCCCTGCTGGTGGGCATCTCCTGGTACCACCTGTGGCAGCGACGCCGCGACGGAATCGACACGGTGGACGCGAACGGGCGCGTCGTCGTCGGTGAGAATCCCACGGTCCCCGGGCGGGACCGGGAGGACCACTCCGTGTGGCTCAAGTCCCTGCGCCTGGGTGCGGTGGCCGCCATGATCGGTTTCGCGGGGGTGTCGATCACGGGAGACGTGCAGGGCAAGCTGATGTTCGAGCAGCAACCCATGAAGATGGCCGCCGCAGAGGCCGCCTGCCACGACGGCACCAGCTTCTCGGTGCTCTCCGTCGGGGACCTGGGCAGCCAGAACTGCGACGACGTCAAGGGCCTGATCGAGATCCCGGGACTGTTGTCCTTCCTGGCCGAAGGCGACTTCAACACCCCGGTCCGCGGCGTCTACACGCTGATCCCCGAATACGAACAGAACTACGGCACCAACCTGCCCGACGACGAGATCTACGGCGAGCGCTCCGGTCAGCAGATCGATTACCTCCCGCTCATGGAGGTCACGTACTGGGGCTTCCGCATCATGATCGGCTTCGGCGCGGCGGCCACGGGGTTCGCAGCACTTGCCCTGTGGATCGCGCGGAAGGGGACGGTTCCGGCGTCGAAACCCCTGATGTGGTTGGCGGTGGCCTCCATCGGTGCCCCGTTCGCGGCCAACATCGCCGGTTGGGTCTTCACGGAGATGGGCCGCCAGCCGTTCGTGGTGGCGCCGAATCCGGACCCCACCGGCATCGACGGCGTCTACATGTACACCGCGGCCGCCGTCTCCCCCGGTGTGACGGGGCAGGAGGTCATCTTCTCCCTGGTGAGCCTGGGGCTGATCTACCTGGCCCTGTTCGTGGTCGAGGTGTTCCTGCTGGTCAAGTACGTCCGCGGTGGCGTGACCTCCGCCATACCGGAACTGGCGCATCCCGACGACGGGGACGACGCCCACGGGGACGGCCGGGGGCCGCACTCCGACGGCGACGTCCTGGCCTTCGCGTACTGACCGACACCGACCTGCTGGAGAGTGATCATGGAAATTCTTCACGTCATCTGGTTCGCGGCCTTGGCGTTCCTGTGGACCGGGTACCTGGTTCTTGACGGATTCGACCTGGGCGTCGGAATGCGGATCTGGCTGCGCGGCCGCACGGAGAAGCAGAAGCGGCTCATGCTCAACACGATCGGCCCGGTCTGGGACGGCAACGAGGTCTGGCTCATCACCGCGGGAGCCGGGACCTTCGCGGCCTTCCCCATGTGGTACGCCGGGTTGTTCTCCTCGCTCTACATCCCGCTGACCGTCGTCCTCATGGCGTTGATCTTCCGCGCGGTGTCCATCGAGTACCGCGGGAAGGGACACACGGACCGCTGGCGGGCGAACTGGGACCGGGCCCTGGGCCTGGGCTCAGCCGTGATCGCCTTCGGCATCGGAGCGATGCTGGCCAGCACCACTCTGGGACTGCCCATTGACGCGAACGGGGACCGGGTCGGCGGTCCCTTCGTGTGGTTGTCCTGGTACGCCGTTCTGGGTGGCCTGGCGGTTCTGGGCTTCAGCTGGATCCACGGTGCGGCGTTCCTGGCCCTCAAGGCCAGCGGTCAGGTACGGACGGATGCGCTGCTGGCGGTGCGCCGCTGGTTGCCGGTTGCGGTTGCACCGCTGGTGGTCTGGGTCCTGGTGGTGCAGGTGCGGTACGGCTCACCGTGGACGTGGGCGGCCGTCGTCGTGGCCGTTGTGGCGCTGGCGGGTTCGTGGCTGGCGGCCCGTGCGGACCGGGACGGCTGGACGTTCGCGCTGCTGGCGGCGTTCCTGGTGGCGGGTGCCGTCTCGATCTTCGCCGCGGTCTTCCCCGTCGTGCTCCCGTCCACCGTTGACCCGGCTCATGACCTGACGGTCTCCAACGCCTCCAGCGGTGACTACGCGCTCACGATCATGACCTGGGTGGCCGGCATCGCGTTGCCCTTGATCCTGGTCTACCAGGCCTGGAGTTACTGGACCTTCCGGCGGCGGCTGTCCGAGGACCACATCCCCGAAGGACACGAGGTTCTGCCCGCCGTCCTGCCCCGATGACCCCCGCAGACCGGCTGGGGCCGGGCGGAATCCGGGCACTGTTCGTGTTCGCAGCGCTGGCGTCCCTCAAGGCGCTGGCGCTGGTCATGATCGCCGAGGCGACGGCCCGCGGGATCGTGGGTGCGATTGCCCAGGACACGACGGCGGTCGACCACGCCGTCCGCCTGGGGCTCGCCGGTGCGGTGCTGCGCGCGGGGCTGATCTGGGTGCACCACTGGTACGCCACGCGGGCCGCCGTCGTCGCCAAGCAGCGCATCCGGCGTGACCTGGCCGCTGCTGTGGTGGCGCATCCGCGCAGCGGTGCGGGGGCCAACGCCACGGTTGCCACGATCGGGTTGGACGAACTCGACGAGTACTACCGGTCCGTTCTCCCCACGGCAGTTGCCGCGGCCACCGTGCCGGTGCTGGTGGGGGTCAGAATCCTGGCAGCGGACTGGGTCAGTGCCCTGGTCATCGCGCTGACGATCCCCCTGGTACCGGTGTTCATGATCCTGGTGGGCCGGCACACGCGGGTGGAGGCGGATCGCTCGTCGGCGGTTCTGCAGCGGCTCTCGGATCATCTGGTCGAGCTGGCCAGGGGCCTGCCCGTGTTGGTCGGGCTGGGGCGGCTCACCGAACAGTCCGCGGCGCTGGACCGGATCGGACGGGAGCACCGGAGCGCCACGCTGCGCACCCTGCGGACCGCTTTCCTGTCCTCTCTGGTTCTGGAACTCATCGCGACTCTTTCCGTGGCGGTCTTGGCGGTGTTCATCGGGGTGCGGTTGGTCAACGGGTCCCTCCCTCTGGCCACGGGGTTGTCGGTTCTGATCCTGGCCCCCGAATGCTTCCAGCCGTTCCGGGAACTCGGCGCGGCTTTCCACGCCTCCCAGGACGGGTTGGCGGCCCTTCGGCGCGCCAGGGAGTTGACCGCGGAGCGCGACACGGCGCGGGCGGGCCGCGCCGTCGTCGGACCCGGTGCCCGGACGGAGGTGGGCATGGACGCCGTGACGGCCGGGTACCCGGGTCGTGAGCCCGTACTCCATGAGTTCAACGCGCGATTCCCGGCGGGGGCGGTAACGGCCGTGACCGGGGCCAGCGGCACGGGCAAGTCCACGGCGCTGGCGGTCCTGGCGGGACTGGTTCCGCCGAGTTCCGGGACGGTGACGGGGATGGATCCCGCGCGGGTGGCCTGGGTTCCCCAGGTCCCCCGCACCGTGGGCGCGACCGTGCGCGAAGAGCTGGTGTTGTACGCCGGTGCGTCCGACGGCGGCGCCGGATCTGAGGAGTCCGCACGGGTGGAGGCCGTCCTGGGTGAGCTCCAGCTGGCCCACCGCGCGGACGCTGACCCCGCCCAATTGAGCCCCGGCGAGCTGCGGCGCGTGGCCGTTGCTCGTGGACTCCTCCGGGTCCGTTCCGGTGCCACCGTGCTGCTGATCGACGAACCGACGGCCCACCTTGACGCGGCATCGGCGCAGGCCGTCCTGCGCGCGATCCAGTCAGTGCTCGAGCCTGCAGGGCGGCAACCTGACGTCCCTGACATCACGGTCGTGGTGGCGTCCCACGACCGCAGGGTTGTCGACCTGGCCACACACCGCGTCAGCATGGGGCACGACGGCGGGTGGCGGGAGGATCTCGACACCACCTGTGCCGCGGGCTCCCCCGAGAACCCGGTGCGACTCGAATCGTCCGAAGGAGCCGTCGCGGACCGAAGTGTCGGGGCCGAGGCCTTCGCCTTCCTGGTCTCCAGTCCCTGGCGTTGGGCGGCCGCCGTTGTGGCAGGAGTGGCCGCGGCCGGCTTCGCCACCGCGCTGACGGCCCTGTCCGGATGGCTGATCGTGAGGGCCTCCGAGCAGCCGTCGATCATGTACTTGACAGTGGCGATCGTGGGCGTGCGCTTCTTCGGCATCGGGCGGGCAGTGCTGCACTACGCCCAGCAAGTCGCGGCGCATTCGGCGGTCTTCACGTCGCTCGTGGATCTGCGTTCCCGGATGTGGTCTGGTCTTGCGCAGCGTGGGCTCTCCTCACGGGCCCTGGCCACCGGCGCCTCCGCACTGGAACACCTCATCGTGGCCGCTGACCGGGTCCGCGACCTCATGCCCCGGGTGATGGTGCCGATCGGGGTGGGCCTCGGGACCTCCGCGCTGGTGCTGATCGCCTACGCCGTTCTGGTCCCGGCGGCCTTGCCCGTCGTCGCTGTTTCGCTGGGGCTCGGCTTGCTGGTGGCTCCCGCTGTCGCATTGGTGGCTGACCGCTTTGCCGCGCGCGCCGGTGTGGAAGCCACGGGCAGGATCGTGCGGGCCTTCGTCCAGACCGGCACAGCTGCAGACGATTTGAGACCCAACAACCGCCAGGTTCAGGCCCTGCGTCGCCTGGCCGATCTGGACGAGCACGCCGGTGCCCTCGCCCGGCGTGCGGCCTGGGCCCAAGGACTGGGCGAGGCGCTGGTGGTGCTGAGCACCGTGGCCGCCGCCGTCCTGGTGTTGCAGCCCGCATCCTCAGCGGTGGCGTCAGGTTCTGTGAACGCCCCGGTGGTGGCCGTCCTGGCCCTGGTCCCGCTGGGCCTGACCGAGCCGTTGGCCGCTGTGGTCACCGCGGTACAACAGGCCCCCGGGTTACGGGCCGCACTTCGACGAACCGCGTCAGTGACAGCCCCCGCAGGGTCATCGGTCGGCACTGACTCGGCTGGATTCAACCCATCCCGCGGGGGACCGAGCACAGCCGAGGACTCTGATGACGCCGTGCCCCGCCTGGTGCTGGACGACCTGAGCGCGCGTTGGCCCGGTACCGACCGGGCGGCCTTTGGCCCGGTCAGCACCACGGTTGCGCCCGGCCGGTGGCTCGTGGTCGAGGGCCCGTCGGGCAGCGGCAAGTCGACACTGTTGGCCACCGTCATGGGCCATCTGCCGCCGTCGTCGGGAGCTGTGAGCGTCACCGGTGTGCCAGAGCATTCGACTCCTCGCGTTGTGTGGTGTCCCCAGGAGGCCCACCTGTTCGCCTCCACGATCCGCGGCAATCTGGCCCTTGCACGTTCCAAGGACGATGCCCCCACGGAGGGTGAGATGACGGAGGTGCTGCGGCGCGTGGGGCTGGGCCCGTTCCTGGACTCGTTGCCCCAAGGCCTGGACACCTGGGTCGGCAGCGGTGGGTCGGAACTCTCCGGCGGCCAGGCGCAACGGGTGGCCGTGGCCCGCGCCCTGCTGGCGCGGGGACAGGTCATCCTGCTGGACGAGCCCACCGCCCACCTGGACGCTGAGGCCGCCCGGAACCTGCTGGCTGACCTCCGTGACGCCCTGTCCGACCGGCCGGTCGTTCTGGTCACCCACCACGCGCAGGACGTTCGCCCCACGGACCTCCGACTGCGTCTGGGCTGACTCCGGCGCTGAACCCTCGCGAAACTCCCCCATCAGACGGTGATGGACGAGTTTCGCGAGGGTTCAGCGCCGGCTCGGGTCGCGGACACTTACGGGCGACGCCTGCCTGAGGATCTAGGCTGTGCGCATGACCGAGCGCCCCGTGATCCTGCTGGTGGCCGACGCCCACCGCGACGTGATCGAAGCCGAGTTCCGTGCCCGCTACGACCGTGACTACGCCATCGAGGTCGCCACATCGGGGCGGGAGGCGATCGAACGGGCCACCGCACTGTGCACCGTTTCCTCAAGACTGGCCATGGTGGCTGCGGAGTACCAGTTGCCGGACACCATCGCCATCGACCTGCTGCGGAAGATCCAGGTGGTCAGCCCGCCGTCGCGTCGCGTCGCGTCGCACTGGTGGATTTCGACAACTACGCGGAGCACATTGAAGAGCTCAAGCAGGCCACGCTGGAACGTGACATGGACACGTTCGTGGGCATCCCGCGCGGCCCGCGGGACGAGGAGTTCCACACGGCCCTGATCGAGTTGCTCTCCGAATGGGGCTGGTCCGTGGCCCGTCCCCTGGTCACCGCCGTGGACATCGTGTCCGACCGTCCCACGGCCACGACGGCGGCGATCCGCGACGTCCTGGACCGCATGGGCATCCCCAACAGACTCCTGGATCTCGACGACGAGGACGCCCAGGCGATCATCGAGGAGGCCGGTGCCGATGCCCGGTGGCCGCTGGTCCGGACCATCCGCGGCGACATCATCCAGGACGCGACCCCGCAGGCCGTGACCGAACGCATGTACGGCGGCTTCGACGCCATCCCGGAAGGCACCATTGCCGACGTCGCGGTCATCGGCGCCGGGCCCGCAGGGTTGGCGGCCGCCGTGTACGCGGCCTCGGAGGGTTTGTCCACGATCGTGCTCGAATCGGACGCGATCGGCGGTCAGGCCGGCTCCTCGTCCATGATCCGCAACTACTTGGGCTTCCCCCGCGGAATCTCCGGCATGCGCCTGGCCCAGCGCTCCCGGATCCAGGCCGGGCGGTTCGGCGCCACGTTCTACACCGGACGCCCCGTCACCCGGGTGGAGGCGGGCCCGGCAGATGAACCCGAACACCATCACGTGCTGGTCGAAGGCACCCACCTGTGCGCCCGCACCGTTGTCATCGCAACGGGCGTGGCCTACCGACGGTTGGGCGTCCCGGCCGTGGACGAACGCATCGGCATGGGCGTGTACTACGGGGCGGCCACTTCCATGGCCCGGGAGATGCAGGACAAGGAGGTTTTCGTCGTCGGCGGTGGGAACTCCGCGGGACAGGCCGCCGTGCACATGGCCAAGTTCGCACGCAACGTGACCATCGTCGTCCGTCGGGAATCCCTGGCCGCCACCATGTCCGACTACCTGATCCGGGAGGTTGAGGCCACGCCCAACATCTCGGTCCGGCCCCACTCCCGTGTGGTGGATGCCGGCGGCTCCGGGCGCCTCGAATGGATCGGTCTGGCGGACACCCGCACGGGCGAGCCCACCGCGCCGGCGGACTCGGCACCGGAATCGGAGCCGCGCTCGTCGTCGCCCCAGGCCGTGGAACAATTGCCCGCCGACGGGCTGTTCTGTCTGCTGGGTGCTCAACCGGCCTGCCACTGGCTCCCGGATTCCCTGGCTCTGGACGACCACGGATTCATCCTCACGGGACGCGACGTCCCCCAGGACACGTGGGTGGACGGTGTTCCCCCTGCCAGCCTGGAGACCACCGTCCCGGGCGTTTTCGCGGTCGGTGACGTCCGTGCGGGGTCCATGAAGCGCGTGGCCTCGGCCGCAGGCGAGGGCGCCTCCGTGCTCCCCCTGGTTCATGCCCACCTGGAAAAGCTCCGTCAGTCAGCCTCCTGACACCGCCGAACCCTCGCGAAACTCGCCGATCAGGCGTTGATGGGCGAGTTTCGCGAGGGTTCGGCGGCGGGGGCGGGCGGCGATCAGGAACGACGGCGGGCCGGGTGCTCGTCCTGCGTCTCCATCTGCGCCTCGAGTTCGGCGATGATCGTCCGCGCGTCGTGCGGGCCGATGTGCCGTGAGCCGTTGAGGAAGAACGTGGGTGTCCCGCGGGCGCCGCTGTCCAGGGCGCTCTGCTTGTGCTTCTTCACCACCTTGGTCAGCACCGGATCCTCGAGGTCCCGCTCGAACTGCTCCATGTCCAGCCCGAGGTCCCGGGCCAGGCGACGGTAGGTCTCCTCCCCCAGGTCGTTCTGGTGGTCGAACAGCGCCTTGTGCATGCCCCAGAACTTGTCCTGGCGGGCCGCAGCCTCGGCTACGACGGCGGCGCGCTCCGCGTGTTCGTGCAGGTCAGTCACCGGAAGGTGCCGCACCACGAATCGCACCCGGCTCCCGAAATGCTCCTTGAGGTCCTGGGCGATGCCGGTGGTCCGGGAGCAGAACGGGCACTCGTAGTCGAAGTACTCGACCACCTCGGCCTCAGCGTGTGGCGATCCGATGATGTGGTCGTACTCCTCGTGGATCGGCGGCGTCAGAGTCACGGGGAGATCGGCGGAGACCTCCCCGAATCGGGTCCGGGCCACCCGGAAGATCAGCCAGCCGAGGATCCAGGCGAGGACCATGGCCAGCAGGACACCCACGGTGGCGGAACTGATCTGCGACTCCTGCGTGAAGGCCAGACCGATCACCAGCAGGGACACGGTGAACCCGATCCCGGACAGGGCGGCACCGCCCATGATGGACCCGGGCCCGACGCCGTCGGGAAGCTTGCCGAGCCCCATGCGGATCGCCAGCCACGTACCCCCGGAGATGCCGACCAGCTTCCCAATCACCAGCCCCGCGACCACACCCCACGTCACCGTGGAGGTCAGCGCAATCCCCAGGGTGTCCCCGCGCAGGTCCACTCCGGCATTGGCCAGCGCGAACAGCGGCACCACGACCAACGACGACGCCCCGCGCAGGCTCACGTGCAACCGCTCGTTCACGGAAATCGACTGCGCCAGGCCCCGCGAGGCGGACCGGGCCACATCAGCCTCGGGCGACTGCCGGAAGTCCCGGAACAGGTTGCCCACGTGGTCCACGATGCCGCGATGTGTGGCGAAGGCCGGGACCAGCAGGCCGGCGATCATGCCCGCGATGGAGGGGTGGATGCCGGACTCCAGGGTGGCCAGCCACAGCACGACCACCAGTGCCACGTACGGCGCCGATCGCCACTGCCGGGTCCGGCCCAGGAAGTAGAGCGCGACCAGCGCCACAACGGCGACCACCAGGGCGGTGATCTTCAGCCCGTCCGTGTAGTACACCCCGATGATGCTCACGGCCAGGAAGTCGTCCACCACGGTCAGCGTCAGGAGGAAGATCCGCAACTGGTTGGACATCGCGGGCCCCACAAGGGCCAGAGCCCCCAGGAGGAAGGCCGTGTCCGTCCCCACCACAGCACCCCACCCGGCGGCGGCCTCCCGCCCGGCGACCGCCAGGTAGACGGCGGCCGGCACGGCAACTCCCAGGACACCGGCCACCAACGGGACCAGCGCCCGTCGTCGGTCGCGGAGGGACCCCACGGCCAGTTCTTGCCGCACTTCCAGCCCGACCACGAAGAAGAAGATCACCATGAGCCCGTCGTTGACCCAGTGGTGCAGGCTCAGGTCCAGCCCCCAGGGCCCCAGCGTCACACCCAGGTGGGTCTCCCAGATCTCGTGGTAGAGCCCCGACCAGGGGGAATTGGCCCACGCCAGGGCGAACAACGTGACCGCGACCAGCAGGAGGGCACTGCCTGATTCGCTGCGGAGACGATCGAGCACTGTGGTGCGCATGGTGGGCGTCCTGTTCTCACGGGTTGCGGGTGGTTCCGGCTCAGGGGACGAGGAAGCCCCCACCCGCCGGGTGGGGGCTTCCCGACGGCGCCCCGCGGGGTCGTCGTCGAACCGATCAGTCATTGAACCAGAACCGGCCGCCCAGGTTCACAATCCCTGGCCGCTGGGCGAGACCAAAATCTTCACGGCCGTCTCGTTCCGGTTGATCAGAGTGTCGAAACCTTCGTCCACCAGGTTCTCCACGGCGATCTTGCCGGTGATGAACGGCGCCAGGTCGATCTTCCCGGACTCCACCAGTTCGATGGTCGCCGGGTGGGAGTTGACGTAGGCGATGGTGCCGCGCAGGTCGATCTCCTTCATGACCAGTTTGTGGATGTCGAAGTTCGACCGCTGGGCCCAGATGGAGACGACCACCAGCACACCGGTCGGACGCAGCGCATCCATCAGGGTGTCCAGCACGACCTGCACGGAGGTGCACTCGAAGGCGACGTCGGCGCCGCGCCCGTCCGTGGAGAGCTTGCGGACCTCCTCCGCGACGTCCACCTGTGTGGGATCCAAGGCATGGTCGGCCACACCCGATTCCAGTGCCTTCTGACGCCGCAACGGAGACAGCTCGGAGACCACCACGGTGCAGCCGATGGCTTTCAGCACCGCCGCGGTCAGCAGCCCGATGGGCCCGGCACCGCCGATGACCGCGACGTCCCCGGCTTTCGCCCCGGAGCGTTCGACGGCGTGGTAGCCCACGGACAGCGGTTCGATCAGGGCCGCCTGGTCCAGCGGGAGGTCCTGGCTGATGGCGTGCACCCAGCGGCGCTTGACGGAGATCTTCTCGCCCAGACCTCCGCCGCGTCCGGCAAGGCCGATGAAGTTCATGTTCTGGGAGAGGTGGTAGTCCTTGGAGTCCGGACCGGTGTCCACGGAATCGTCGATGATGTAGGGCTCGACCACCACGTGGTCACCCACTTCCAGGTCCTCGACCCCTTCGCCGATCTCGTAGACCACACCCGAGAACTCGTGTCCCAGTGTCACCGGTGCGGTCTCACCGGAGATCGGGTGCGGTGTGGAATGGGTCGGGCAGAACACCGGACCGTCTTTGTACTCGTGCAGGTCGGTGCCGCAGATGCCGCACCAGGCGACGTCGATGCCGACTTCCCCGGGCCCGACGGTCGGTTCCGGCACCTCGTCGATCCGGATGTCCTCGCGGTCGTAAAAGCGTGCGGCCTTCATGTGTTGCAACCCCTCTGTGCGACAGATCTGTGCGTGGACGCAACTCGTTGCGCCCGCATCAAACCTATCGCCGCGTAGCTTCGGGCGAACCCCGGTGGTCCCATGTTGCATGCGCCTGGTCAGCGCCGTCGACGAACGCCTCCCAGGTCGCGGTGATCAGCCGCTGTCCCACGCCGTTCTTGGGGTCCATGCGCCGACCCGCACGCAGCAACTCCCCGTCCCACACCGCGATCAGGATGCGGGCCAGGTCCTCGACGGGGATCCGGTAGCGAACCCCTCGTTCGGCCACCCGACCCAGGACGTCCGCCACGGCCAGGACGATCCGGGCGTACTGCTCGTCCACGGCCACCCGGAGTTCCGGGTCCCGGTCGGCGGCCAGGTGCATCTCCAGACGGAAGCCCTGCCACGCGCCGTCGTGCGTCAGCCCGGTCAGGGCCTCCAGCACGAACTGCAGCATGTTCGCCACGGACACCTGCCGTCGCAGCTGCTTGTCGACCTCCGCGTGCAACAGCTCGACCAGCCGGTCGACCCGGTACTCGTAGACCGCGACCGCCAACTCCGCTTTGGAGCCGAAGTTGCTGTAGAAGGCACCCCGGGTGAATCCCGCCGCCGCGCACAGGTCGGCAACGCTGGCAGCCTCGAGCCCCTTCTCCACGAAGACCGGAGCGGCGCGCTCGACCAACCTGCGCCGCGTTGCCACTCGCGAGCGCTTGGCGGCATCTGTGTCAGGCATCTCGTCCATGTCGTCCATTCTCCCCTCGACCTACTCAATACACGAGTGTATCGTCATGCCTCAGATTTCAATACACCAATGCATCGAGGATCGAATGTCACACCTGTCGACGGAACCCCGTCCGCCACATCACACGCGCCGCCGTGCAGAAGGACGCACAGAAGGACGTACAGAACGCCACGCCGGCCATCACGGCGATCACGCAACCGCCACCTTGCGGGATCTGCCCCGCACGATCCGGTGGATCATGCCACCCTTGCTCGTGGTTTTCGTCGGGTTCCTGGGCATCCTGCTGTACCTGGGCGGGCTGGGCTCCCCTGCCGACCACATGCGTGACATGCCGGTCGCGATCGTCAACCAGGACGAGGGCGCGACCGTCGAGAACCCGGACGGATCCAGCACGGATCAGGAACTCGGCAAGGAGGTCACGGAGACCCTGGTGAAGGAGGTCAACGACAGCGGCGAGTTCGACCTGCAAGAGATGTCCATGGCGGACGCACACGACGCACTGACCAGCGGTGACGTGTACGGAGCGATCGTGGTTCCCAAGGACTTCAGCCAACGCAGCATGGACCTCATCCCGGCCTCGATCGGCGGCGACGGGGACGGTGCGCAACCGACGATCGAACTGGTCACATCTCCCCAAGCGGGTTCGATGAGCTCCCGTCTGGTCACGGAGGGATTCACACCCGCGCTCGAATCCGTCTCGAGCAACCTGGGTGAACAGCTGACCTCCGGAGCCGACCAGCAGGTCCAGGCCCGGCAGAAGGCGGGCCAGAAGGTCCCCGACGTGACGACGGTCGCCCAGGACATCCTCAAGGACCCGGTCAACGTCGACACCCATGCGTGGCAGGACCTGGACGGCGGCACCGCCCTGGGCATGGGGCCGTTCTACTGGTCCATCGTGGTCCTGGTGGTGGGCATGACGGGCAGCATCGCCGTCACCACGCTCGTGGACGGCATCCTGGGCGTCGTCCCGGTCGAGATGGGCCCGAGCTTCCGCAAGTACCGGACGGTCGCTCTGAGCCGTCTGGCGGCGTTCTTCCTCAAGTGGGGCATCATGATCGCCTCCAGCGCGGCCGCTGTCGGGCTCATGATGCTCGCCGCGCACCTGGTCAACATGCCCATGCCCAACGGTGGTCTGCTGTTCCTGATCAGCTGGTTGTCGATCTGCACGATCTCCGCAGCCACCCTGGGCTTGTTGACGGTCGGGGGCAGCGCGGGGTTGATCCTGTCGATGATCTACCTGATCTTCCTCGGCCTGCCGTCCGCCGGCGCCGTGGTCCCGGTGGAGGCCTTGCCTGACTTCTTCGCCTGGCTCTCCAAGATCGAGCCCCTGCACTACACCTGGCTGGGGGTCCGGGACGTGCTGTTCTTCAGCGCCGAACCGAACGCCGGCCTGGAGCAGGGCACCTGGGGCCTGTTCGCGATCATGGGTTGCTCGGTCCTGGTCGTCGCCGTGATCGCCCCGCTGTGGGACCGGCTCTCCGGGCGCCGCGGGTTGATCCACGGAACGCACAACGCCCACAACGTCCCGTCCACACCACCCGAGACCGACGGTCCGGGCACCGCTGCCCAGGGCGGTAGGTTGTCCGCATGACAACCGACCTTGTGACCGGCGACGACGGTCTGGCCCGCCCCGCCTGGGCGGCCGCCGACGAACTCATGCGCTCCTACTACGACACGGAGTGGGGCATGCCGATCCGCGACGAGCAGGGGTTGTTCGAACGGCTCACTCTGGAGGCCTTCCAGTCAGGCCTGTCCTGGGCGACCATCCTCAAGAAGCGCCCCAATTTCCGGGCGGCCTTCGCGGATTTCGACCCGGACACCGTCGCGGCCTTCGACGACGACGATTTCCACCGGCTCATGATCGACGCCGGAATCGTGCGCAACCGCGCGAAAATCGCGGCGACCATCACCAACGCCGGGGCCACGGTGCGGCTGCGGGAGAAGGGTGGGTTGGTGGACTTCATCTGGTCCTTCCAGCCCGCAGAGACCCCCGCGCCGCGGTCCATGGCGGATGTGCCCACCCAGTCGGCCGAGTCCAAGGCCCTGTCCAAGGCGCTCAAGAAGGAAGGCTTCGTGTTCGTGGGGCCGACCACGCTCTACGCCTTGATGTCGGCCATCGGCATGGTCGACCTGCACCCGGTGGGATCCCACCGGCGGGGCTCGTCCGGAATCTGGACCTGAGCTTCCCCGTCGGTGAGCATCCGCGGGTGGATCCGCGGATGCTCACCCGGGTGCGTCCACGGATGGACGACGGGGCAGTCCGCCTTCCAAGTACTGGGCGAACGTCATGGGCGCCTGACCCGTCACGGCCTGGACATCGTCGCTGATCCCGGACAGGTCGCCGGAGGCGATCGCGGTGTAGGTGGACACCCAGGCGTCGTATTCCCACTGCTCGGCCGGCCACGCCCGGCGGGACTCGTAGGCTTCCTCGATGGTCTCGTTGTGGAAGCGCACGGGACGCCCCCAGGCCCGGGTCAGTGCCTCCGCCATCTCGGTCATGGTCAAAGCTTCGGGCCCCGTGAGGTCGTAGGTCCGGCCGGCGTGGGCCCGGGGGTTCTCCAGGACCGTTGCCGCCACCCGGGCGACGTCAGCGCGGGAAACCAACGAGCACCGACCGTCACCGGCAGGGCCGCGCAGCACGTCGTCCTCCCCGACGAAGTGCGGGACGATGTCCATGTAGAAGTTGTCCCGCAGCAGCATCCAGGACATTCCGGAGCCCTTGATCAGGTGCTCGGCCTCGTCATGATCGCGTCCGTGTGTGAAAACCGCGTCCGGGGCTGCCGCCATGAAGGACGTGTAGACGATGTGTTCCACTCCCGCAGCGGCGGCGGCCGCGATGAAGGCCCGGTGTTCCTCCCGCCGTGTGGCACTCTCCTTGGCCGAGACCATGAACAGCGTCTTGACGCCGTCCAACGCGGCACGGGTCGCCTCCTGGTCCCCGTAGGCGACCTGGGCGACCTCGGCACCCGGGAGTTCCGGCGCACGGTCGGGGTCACGGACCAGGAGGCGTTGGCGGACGCCCCGATCCGCCAGGAGCCGGGCAACGCGACCGCCCAACGCCCCTGTGGCTCCGGTGACGGCAACGGGGTTCTCGATGGACGTCATGGCACGCGACTCCTCTGTTCGGCGTTCCCGGTACGGACCTGAGCGTGAACACTACGCTGCCGACCCATGCCGTCGCACGACCCGCACGCCCCTAGAGTGGGGCCATGCGCGATCTCCAGGCACTGCACCGGACGCTCCAGGAACTCGACGGGCAAGGCTATGGAGGTTACAAGCGACTCAAGGGCACCTACGACCTCGGTGATTTCCATCTGCGCGTGGATCGCGTCCAGGTGGATCCCTACGCACCGCCGTCCCGGATGCGGGCGGTTTTCGCCCCGGATGCGCTCGGGCTGCCTTCGGAGGCCACCTCCACGCGAGACCAGCGCGTGGCCACCGCCGATCACCTGGCCCGGCGTTTTCATGCGTCGGTCGGCACCGGGGAGTCGACGCGCGGCACGGGGCGCCCGGCGGCACCACGAGGACGTTGGGGCAATGGCGGTTCGGACGACGGTGCCGGCGCCATCGTCGCCTATCCGTGCGGGCCGGAGATCCTGGAACGCAGCACGGTGCTGATCGCCGACGACCGGATCGAGGTCCGCTTCGACCTCGCGCTGCCGGCTGGCGGCCGCCGGATCAAGGGCCGGTTGGCGGACCGCATCCTCACGCAACGACTGCCCGAAGTCCTCAGTCACGCACTGGCCCCGGAGCACCGGGACAACGCCGCCCTGCTGGATCACGTGCGGCTCTACACCGACCAGCTCGCACTCCAGTCCTCCCTGGCCGCGCGCGGGCTGGTCGCCTTCGTGGGCGACGGCGCGATCCTGCCCCGCCGCGCGGGTGATTCCTCCCTTCCCCTCACGGACTCCGCCGTGGCGTTCCAGAGCCCACCGTCGCTGCGGACCACCTTTGAGCTCCCCAGCGGTCGGACGGTCAGCGGCATGGGCGTCCCGGAAGGCATCACGGTCGTGGTGGGCGGCGGCTATCACGGCAAATCGACTCTGCTCTCAGCACTGAGCAGCGGCGTCTACCCACACATCGCCGGGGACGGCCGGGAGTGGGTCCTGACCCGCGACGACGCCGTCGCGGTGCGTTCCGAGGACGGCCGCGCCGTGACCGGGGTCGACATCTCCCCCTTCATTTCCGGGCTGCCCACGGGCGTGGACACCCGCCACTTCACGACGACGAACGCCAGCGGGTCCACCTCCCAGGCCGCCAATCTGGTCGAGGCGATCGAAGCCAGTGCCTCCGTGGTGCTGATCGACGAGGACACCTCCGCGACGAACTTCATGATCCGCGACGAGCGCATGAAGCGGCTGGTCCCTGACCACAAGGAGCCCATCACCCCCTTCGTGGAGAGGGTGCAACCGATGCGCGAGCACACGGGGGTCTCCACGGTGCTGGTGGCGGGTGGTTCCGGGGCGTTCTTCGACGTCGCAGACCTGGTGATCGCCATGGACTCCTACCGTCCCCAGGACGTCACGCAGAAGGCGCGGGACATCGCGGCGGACTCGCCCTGGGGTGACGAGGCAGAAGACGCGGACCTCCACCGGCAGGACGTGGCACCATTCCGGGCGCGGACGCCCCGCATCGTCGCGTTGAACAGCCTCGCGCCGTCGTCGAAAACCAAACCGGCCAGGTCCCGGGGGCGCACGGAGATCCAGCTGGGCAGGGAAAGCATCGACCTGAGCGCCGTGAGTCAGCTCGTGGACGCCGGCCAAACCGCAGCCATCGCATGCTCGATCGACCGGCTCTCCACGACCGGCACGGGAAACGGCACGGGAGCCAACACGAGCAGTCCGAACATGGCACTGGAACGTGCCGCGCAAGGGATCGTCAACGGCATCGCCACCCACGGGCTGGGCTTCCTGACCGGTTCTCCGGAGGAGCATCCCGGGCACTTGGTCGCCCCGCGGCAGCAGGAGATCCAGGCCGCCGTCAACCGCTACCGATTGCTGAAGCTGGCTAACGGGTCCAGCTAGGCCGGTAGTGGCTGTCGTCGTTGACGTACGCGTAGTACAGGCCGATCAGCAGCCCGCCACCCACGAAGTTCCCGAGCAGCGCCACCCCCACGTTTGCCAGGGCGGCCAGGACGTCGATGCCATGGTTGAGACCGACGACGGTGAACAGCACCGTGTTGGCCACGGAGTGCTCCAGGCCGAGGAACGCGAAGACGAACACCGCCGCGATCATGGACAGCGCCTTGGTCAAGTCGTCGTGGATGAAGCCGTTGTAGATCAGCAGCATGGCCAGGTTGATCATGAAGTTGCACAGCACGGCGCGCACGAAGAGGTCGCCGTAGCCTTCCCAGCCACCGCTGACGTAGCCGAGTTTGACGTCGACGGCGGCGATCATGGCCTCACCGGCGGCTCCCTGCGGGATCGTGGACAGCGTGTAGAGCAGTGCGATGAGCAGTCCGCCCAGGAAGTTCCCGAGCAGGCACAGAGCCAGGATCTTGAGCCCGCGCCAGGCCGTGATCTTGCGGTAGTACCCGCCGATGGACACGATCATCATGTTCGAGGTCAGCAATTCGGACTTGGTGTAGTAGATGAACACCAGGGCCCATCCGAAGGCCAGTCCGCCCAGGATCCTCCCGACTCCCGCAAGGGTTGCCTCCCCCGCGGGAATGGCATTGAAGATCGCCACCAGGGAGAAATTGGTGACGTAGAAGATCGCCACGATCATGCCTGCCATGGCGGCACGCATCAGGTAGCGCTGAACCAGGCCACCGGTCATCCGGGTCTTGGTGTCCAGTGCCTCCAGCACCGTGGAGATGAACGCCTTTCCCGGGAACAGCGCGCTGACCGTACGGATCTCCTCGGTCGAGGGCTGGCTGACGGGGTTGCTTCCCCAGCCGTAGGCACCGCCCTGGCCCTTGCCGATCCCGGAGCCGTCATCCGCCGGGTCGGGGAATGAGCCGTGCCCCTGGTTGCCTCGTGTGCTGTCGTTGACCACCGCATGATCGTGTCATGAACGCCCGCACGGGCGGGCCCGGTTTCCCGTTGTTTCGCGTCCGGGCGCGGGTCCGGATGTGTTTCCTGACTGACCCGTGAAGTCGGTGGCCACCGATGCGAGGTGGCCACCGTTCCGGGACTCAGACCTCGAAATCCTGCATGGTGGGCGGCGTGGTGGACACGTCCACCCAGCGGACCCACGTGGGTTTCAGGCCGACAACGCACACGTAGTCCGGATCTCCGCCACCTTCGGGGTGGGCTGCGGCGATCGCGTCACCCGCGCGGACGGCGTCGTCACCGCCGAGCACCCGCGCCAGGGCCTCCACCTGGATCTCCTGGCCCTGCCCGGAGACGACGACGAGCGAGACCTCCGGCCTGGCGCCGATGTTGAGGGCTTTGCGCGACCGGCGGTCCGTGCCGAAGACGATCTCCCCCTGCTCCGCGGCATTCCTGGGTGCGGTGACCGCCAGGTTGATCCAGGCCGCCTCGGGGAAGTCGCCCGACTGCGGGTGGGTGGCCAGCACACCTCCGGGGTTCTGTTCCACGAACTCGATCAGTGCTGCACGCGCGTTGTCCTGGAAATCCGTCATGATCACGTCCTGTCACATGGTTGGTGGTCGCCGTCGACCACGTTCATCCGGCTTGCCCCGGCGACCGGGGCCCGTTTTCCATCCGAGCACATTCGGCACCGGAAAGGCACCGCATGACGCATGATTTCCTCCGTGCCGGGGTCACCCGTTCTGGTCGTATGCCGCGCGCAGCAACGGCTCCAGAGCCTCCACACGGTCCACGGCTGTCTCCTGATGTAGATGCACCCAGTGAGTGGCCTGGGCGAAGTTCTTGGCGGGTTCGACGTCGAAACCCGGAACCGTGGGGACCTCGGCGCGCAACCGGACCCCCACACGCAACCGCCCGTAAGGTCCTGGAGCCACGGCCGCGAACTGGGTGCGACGGACGAATGGGATGTAGGTACCGCGCCCTTCGGCGGTGACGTCGGTCCCCATGGACAGGGCCAGTGCGCTGACCGGGTCGTGAAGGGGCCGCAGGGCTGCCTTCTTGCCCGAGTAGAGGGCGTCGACGTACGCCTCGGTGCTGGGCGGCTGCCACCCCGCGGCACGCGCTGCGGCATCGGCGAGGGTCCACTGGGTGTTCTGTGGCAGCCCGTGTTCGGACTTGAGCCAGGCCCGGACCGCTTTCTGGTCGAGCGGATCCGGACCGTCGTCGTTGACGACCGCCACCCACTGTTCGACCGTGCGGCCGGTGCGTTCGGCCATGGAGGCGGCCAGTGCGCTCATCATCCCGTTGGGTTCGGCGGGCATGGTTCAGATCTCCTTGATCACTCGGGCCGGGTTGCCCACGGCCACCACGTTGGCGGGAATGTCCTTGGTGACCACCGCGCCGGCCCCGATCACCGAGTTCTCCCCGATGGTCACGCCGGGGCACACGATGGCTCCGCCACCCAGCCAGACGTTGTCACCGATGGTGATGGGTTCACCGGATTCGATCTTGTCCCGTCGTGGCCGGGGGTCGATCGGGTGCGTGGGCGGCAGGAGCTGGACGTTGGGCCCGATCTGGCAGTCAGCACCGATCCGGATGGGCGACACGTCCAGGGCGGTGAAGTTGAAGTTGATGAACGTCCGGGCCCCGATCGAGATGAACTCGCCGTAGTCGACGTTCAACGGCGGACGGATGACCACGTCCTCCCCCAAGTCACCGATGATCTGCTCGAGAATCTCCTGGGCGTTGCCCTCCCCCAGGGCCACGGCACGGTGGTACTCGTAGGTGAGCCTGGTGACCAGGAGGGTGCGTTCGGCGTTGACGGGGTCGTCCCCGATGTACGGATCACCGGCGATCATGCGCTCGCGATTGGTCCGGGGGTCCCCCGCGAAATAGTCGGTTTCGGTCTGGAGATCGTTGCGCTCAGTCACACGGAAAGCCTATGCGGAGAGCGACGGCGCACGGCCCGTTCCCCGGCACTCACCGGCGTGTATCCGCCAGCGTCATTCACCGTCTGCGCGACGATGCCGGTCCAGGCGCCCTTCCAGCCCGTTGCGCACGGAAGGCCATTCGTGGTCCAGGACGGAGAAGACCACGGTGTCACGGATCGTCCCGTCCGGCCGGATGCGGTCCTGGCGGAGCACACCGTCCTGTTTGGCACCCAGGCGGGCGATTGCGGCCCGCGACTGGTGGTTGTGCCAATCGGTCCGGAACTCGACGCGGAGGCAGCCGAGGTCTTCGAAGGCACGTCGCAGCAGGAGTAGCTTCATGGCCGGGTTGATGCCCGTGCCCTGGGCATACCGCGCCAGCCAGGTGTAGCCGATCTCCAGGTGCCGCTGCTCCGGATCCAGATTCGTGTAGGTGGTCATGCCCATGGCACGGCCGTTCTTGGGGTGAATGATCGCCCAGGGAGCCATCTTCTCCTCGACATGGAGCTTCAGCCGCCGGTCGATCTCCTGCGTCATGGTCGCGCGCGAAGGTACGGAGGTGTACCAGGTGCGCCAGAGGCCGTCCACCTCTACGGCCGCCACCAGGTCGTCGTGATGCGAGTGGCTCAGTGGCTCCAGACGAACCGCGGGATGTTCAAGGACCGGGGTGCAGGCGTACGTCACGTCCGTCACCTTAACCCCGGCCCTTTCACGACGTTCAGTTGCGCTCAGAACATGTCAGCGCCCGAACAGTTTGGAGAGGAAACCCTGCCCGGATCCACTGGAATTGGCCGCGGCGACCTCGGACCGGGAGTGGTTGCCGTCGCACCACTGGCCCACGGGTACCCCCTTCTTGACGGACTCGATGTGCTGTCCACATCCCGCCCACGTGGTCTTTCCGCAGACCTTGCACTTCACAGCTCGGCACATGTCGGTTCAGCTCCTGTGTTGATGTCCGGATGGTTGGTGGCGTGGTGGTGGCAACGCGTGCTCACGCATTGATCTCCAAGACCTCGGGGGCGCGGTCGCCCAAGGTGTCCAGCAGGGTCAGCATTCCGCCGGAGAGCGACGCCGAATCGACGCCGGCCTGCGCCAGCACCCGGTGGGCGATCGCCGAGCGCACCCCCGAACGGCACAGCACCCGGACGGGACGGCCACCAGCGGCCTGGCGCACCTCGTCCAGACGTTCGCGCAGTTCGGTGTGGGGAATGTTCAACGCTCCGGGGATGCGTTCAGCCTCGAGCTCGCCGGGTTGGCGGGCGTCGAGCACCAGACTGTCCCGTAGCCGTTCTTCGAGTTCATCGGCGTGCCAGAGCGGAACGGTCCCGTCCAGGACGTTGGAACCCAGCATGCCCGCGAAGTTCAACGGGTCCTTCGCGGAGCCGTAGGGCGGTGCGTAGGCCAGGTCCAGGTCGATCAGGTCCCCCACCGTCATCCCCGCACGGATCGCCGTGGCCAGGACGTCGATGCGCTTGTCCACGCCGTCCTGCCCGGTGGCCTGCGCACCGAGCAGCCGACCGTCGTCGGCGAAGTGGACCAGCAGGTGGACTTGCGTGGCTCCGGGGAAGTACCCGGCGTGGTTGTTGGGATGAAGGTGCATCGTGTGGTGCTCGATCCCCGCCGACGCCAAGGATGCACGGTTGGCCCCCGTCATGGCCGCGGTCAGCTCCCCCACCCGCACGATGGCCGTGCTCGTGGCGGTCGGGATCGGCCTGGCGGAATCCGGGCGGAGGACGTCGTCCGCGACCTGCCGACCAGCCCTGTTTGCCGGACCCGCCAAGGCGACCGGGCGCTTGGCCCCCGTGACGGCGTCAGTGGACAGCACGGCGTCACCCACCGCCCAGATGCCGGGAGCGGAAGTCCGCCCGTGGTCGTCGACGACGATCGCGCCACGTTCGCACGTGATGCCCGCGTCCTCGTAGATCTTCGTGTCGGGTCGGACGCCGACGGACAGCACGATGATGTCTGCCGGAAGCTTGGATCCGTCGGCCAGGATCACGGTGTCCTGGGCCTCGCCGGGCTCCACGGATTCGGCGGCCACTCCGGACCGAACGGTGATGCCGAGCCGTCGCAGTTCCCGGGTCACCGGGTGGGCGACCTCGGCCTCCAACGGCGGCAGCACGTGTTCGGCGAGTTCGACGACGGTGACCTCCAGGCCCTGCATGTTCAGGGCCTCGGCGGCTTCCAGACCAATGAACCCGCCACCGAGCACAACCGCCTGGCGCGCTCCCGACTCGACGGTTTCGCGCATGTCCAAGGCGTCGTCCACCGTGCGCAGCGTCCGGACACGGGGCGAATCGAGGCCGGGCAGCGGTGGGCGCAATGCTGAGGCACCGGGTGAGAGCACCAGTGCGTCGTAGTCCAAGGTCTGAATGCCGTCCGGCGTCTGCACGGTCACGGTCTTGGCCTGAGGATCGACACCGGTCACTTCGTGTTGAACCCGGACGTCAAGGTCAAGGGCGGCCTTGAGCGACTCAGGGGTCTGGACCAGCAATTTCCCGCGCTCCTGGATCTCCCCGCTGACGTAGTAGGGCAACCCGCAGTTGGCGAACGAGACGTGCTCACCGCGTTCGAGCACCACGATTTCGGCCTGTTCGTCCAGACGTCGAGCGCGGGCCGCTGCGCTCATCCCGCCGGCCACGCCACCCACAACAACGATCTTCACGGGGACTCCTTCCCGGTCGTACTTCTTCAATGATCCCATTATACCCCCCTGGGTATACCTTTCGACATGTGCATCGCTCAAAGGGGTTCCTGCAGGGACTCTTTGACCTCGCCCGGGCGGATTTACCCTGGGTCCCATGAACAGCACACCGGCGAGTTCAGGCATTCCCGATGCCGCCGACCGCAACAAGACCGAGATCCGCGAGTTCCTGGTCAGCCAACGGGGACGCATCTCCCCCGATCAGGCGGGCATCAGCCCGATCGGCGGACGACGCCGCGTCCCAGGACTCCGGCGGGAAGAAGTCGCCAACCTGGCCGGGGTCAGCGTGGACTACTACACCCGCATCGAACGCGGGAATCTCAGCGGGGCATCGGAGGAGGTTCTGGACGCAATCGCGGGCGCACTGCGGTTGGATCCCAGCGAACGGGATCACCTGCACGACCTGGCGGTCACGGCCAACAACGGCAAGGCCCGTCGTCGTCAACCCCAGAGTGGTACCCGGGTGCGCCCGGAACTGCAGTATCTGCTGGACGCCGTGACCGCAGCTCCCGCGCACATCACCAACCGGGCCATGGACATGGTCGCTGCCAACGCCCTGGGCTGGGCCATGCACCCGGACCTCGACGAGCGAACGGGCACCCCGCCCAACTTCTCGCGCTACGTGTTCCTGGACCCCCGGGCCCACAACTTTTTCGCCGACTGGGAGCGGGCGGCCGACACCAATGTCGCGATGCTGCGCCGGGAGGCGGGACGAAACCCTTATGACAAACGACTCACGGACCTTGTGGGTGAGCTGTCCGTGCGCAGCCAGGAGTTCAGGGACCGTTGGGCCGCCCACAACGTGCGCAAGCACTACGCGGGGCTCAAGTCCTTCGTCCACCCGGTGGTGGGCCCCCTTGAGCTCACCTATCAGTCGATCGAACTCGACCAGGACCCCGGCTTTGCGCTGACCGTGTACCCAGCTGTGCCAGGGAGCGCCTCCGAGGAAGCCCTCCGGTTGCTCGCCTCCTGGGCGGCTTCCGAACACTCGAACCGCATCGACTCCCACCGGTAGACCAGTCGGCCGACTTCACGGAGCCCGAATACGGCGAGCCCGTCAGAAAAGGTTGACCAGCAGCACGTAGGTCACGGTCCCCAGCCCGACACTCAGCAGAGTCCGCCGACCGCAGGTCAGGTGCACGACGGCGGTGACAACCGTTGCAATCGCGGCCTTGAGGAGATTGCCCGGATCGGCGCCCGCCGTACTGCGGAAGGTCGATGCCGCCAGGACGGCCAGAACCCCCACGGGCATCCAGATCGCCATGGTGAGCACGAATCGCGACTCCCGCAGTGGTTCGAGGATCGCGAACGGGACGGCGCGCAGAGCGAACGTGATCGCAAAGATGATCACCAGCACCCCCACGACGTAGCCGGGTTCAAGCATCACCGAACCTCCCTCTGCGAACCGCCACGGCGAAGCGGAGGACCAACATGGCCAGGAACAGGACGAGCGCAAGGAACAGCACCGCATCCGGAGCCACGACGACGGCGACCGCGAAGCTCAGCCCCGCCAACAGGAGTGACGGCACCTGTGCGGAAGACCTCGCGGCATCGAGGGTGAGCGTGATGAACAGCGCACAGAGCGCGAACTCAAGCCCCTCGACAGGCCCGGGCAGCAGGGAGGCCAGCGCGACTCCCACCAGGCCACCGACCACCCAATAGGCCTGCAAGGTCACCTGCAGCGCAATCAGACGCCAGGCGGTCCATCCGCGGGGGTTGGCGGCCGTCACGGCGTAGGCCTCGTCGATCAGGGCGTACATGGAATAGAACTTGGCCAGCGGGTTGCGAACCACCCTCAGAGGGAAGGAGAAGGCGTAGAAGACGTGCCGGAAGTTGACCAACAGGGTGGTCAAGGCGATCGTCGCCAATGGTGTGCCACTTCCCATGAGGCCGATCAACAGCAGCTCCAGGGACCCGGCGAACCCCGCCGTGGACAAAGCGGGAGCCAACCACCACGGCAATCCGGCCTGGACCACGAGCAGGCCGAAGGCGATCCCCAACGGGAACATCCCCAGGCCGGGGGCCAATGACAGCGCAATGCCGGTTCGCACCTCCTGACGTCGGTCGGCAGGTGGTTCTTCCACGTCCTTTTCCACGCCCATCATGATGACCGACAGCCTGCCGTCGGCCGAATCCTGTCCCCTTGACCCTCACACTGCGTCATGGTCGATGCGTTGGGGCATGAGCACCTACTACAGCGCCTTCGACATCAGCCCTGTCCCCGCGCCGGGCCCCGACACCCAACCGCCAGAGGTGTATCGCGGGATCTACGGCATGCCGATGTCCCACTCCGCAAACAGCTGTGCGCTCCACGCTCAGCGTGGCCTGCGTGCGCAGCCAGCTCGAAGGTCTCCGTTCGGCCTGTGAGGAGCTGGTGCCAGGATGTACCCGCGGCCCCTTCGCGCGCCCGTGGAACTCCACAGTACTCGAGGTCACAACGCCGGAGGGCATGCGCGTCGTTCTGACCGCCGCCAACCCACTCGACCCGGCCAGCGCAGCTGCCCAACGCCTGATGGACATCGGCATCGAAGTACGGAGGTCAACGGAATGACCCACCCGCAGCACACCCCGCCTGAGCCCGGCCCGGCGCCGGGGTTGACCGTGGGTGACGTGGAGGGACGCACCGGCACGACGGTGCGCACATTGCACCACTGGGACAACATCGCCTTGGCCTGCCCAAGCCATCACAGCCCGGCAGGTTATCGCCTCTACAACGCGGCCGACATCGCACGCGTCCAACGCATCGTGATCTACCGGGACCTGGAACTCAGCCTGGATGAGATCCGCACGCTTTTGGAGTGGGACGCCGATGCAACCCTCCGCTTTCTTCGTGAGCAACGTGCAGCGGTTGCTCAAGCTCTTGAACGCCAGCGAACCACGTTGAAGGGTTTGGAGCGCATGATCGACGCGCACCAGAACGGCCTCCCCTTGAGTGCCGAAGAGCAAGTCACGATCTTCGGCCCGAATTGGAATCCGCAGTGGCCGCGAGAAGCACGTGCGCGCTGGGGTGACAGCGCCCAGTGGACCGAATACGCCGAACGCGCAGCGGCTCGCACCACGCAAGACTGGGAAGCGATCAGCATTTCCGTGCGGGAGCTTGAGGCAGACCTTGGCACCGCCGTTCGCAAGGGGCTTGCACCACGGTCGACGGAGGCCATGCAGCTTGCTGAACGGCACCGGGCATCCATCGACACATACTTCACGTGCACTTACGACCGGCACGTTCTCTTGGGTCGGATGTACGTGGCCGATGACGCGTTCCGCTGTCACTACGACGACATCGCGCCCGGGTTGAGCACATGGCTCACGATCGCCATCAAAGAGAATGCCCGGCACCATGGAATCGACCCGGATCAGGCAACTTGGGGGGACCTAGGGAAGATGACGAACGGACCACTGAACTGGCCGTGCTCGGACGCGAAAACCGGCACCTGAAGCGGGCCTGCTCCTCTCGGTCTTCGCTTCAATCAACGCCAGCGCTGCTTTCTGGGCCTACTATGACCAGAATCGACCCGGGGCAAACGCTATAACCAACCGGTCATCGCCTTGGCCAGGCGTCTCGCTGATGTGCTCTACGGGATGATCGGAGTTGAGTCCCGCATAGTGGTGTAACGCCGGTGGCCCGGCTCGTCACGATGACGTAGACGCGGTCACCGTGTGATCCTTCGAGGAATCTCCTACAACCCACTCGAAAGGCATCATCACGATGACCGCTCCTCATATTGTCGACCCTGCCGGTGTGCTGGCAGAAGCCCTGACCGACGCGTCGCCGGATCTGATGCGCTCGCTGTTGCAGACGATGATCAACGCGCTGCTGTCCGCCGACGCCGACGCGGTGGTTGGCGCCGAATGGGGCCAGCCCAGCCCCGACCGGCTCGCGCGCCGCAATGGCTACCGGCACCGACCGCTGGACACGCGCGTGGGCACGGTCGATGTCGCGATCCCAAAGCTGCGCTCCGGCACCTACGTCCCCGACTGGCTGCTCGAGCGACGCAAGCGCGCCGAGACGGCGCTGATCAGGGACTGCCGCGTCGATAGGTGACATCTGATCTGGCTTGCCCGTAGGGCGGCCTGGAAGGATGTGCACCAT
>NZ_JAAOZS010000029.1:0-26450 GCF_011602805.1 Kocuria sp. JC486
ATGATGACATCCTCCCCGCCAGCGCCTCCCGGCACTAACGATCAGTTGTCACCGATACGTTCCTCACGCCCGAAACCACCCGGCACTCGTGCCAGCCGAGGTCTGGTACCAGGTCTAGTCCGTGCTCACCGCGCACCAGTGCGCCGTCGAGGCAACCCAAGTCCACGGCCACTACCTCAAAGGCACCATCCACTGCGGTCAGTGCGGCTCCCGACTCATCGTCTCCAACGCGAAGAACCGCCACGGCAACGTCTACTGCTACTTCGTATGCTCCGGTCGGCACTCCAAGCGCACCGACTGCACACGCCAGGCGATGCTCATCGAAGACGTCGAGAAGCTCGTCGAGGACTACTACACCCGCGTCCAGATCACGCCCGCCCAGCAGGATGCGCTCGCGGGCATGCTCCACCACGAGTTCGATCGGCTCATGGCTGCCGAGACCGAGGAGCTGGAACGCCTCACCACCAACCGCGACCGGCTCGAAAGCGAGCAGGACCGGCTCATGCAGGCGCACTACGCCGACGCGATCCCGCTCTCAGTGCTCAAGCGCGAACAAGACCGCATCGTCGCCGAACTCGACCAGGTGACCCGCCGCATCGACGCCCACTTCGGCGACTACGCCGAGGCCCGCGCCCACCTCGACGACGCCCTCGGCCTGCTCGCCAACTGCGCCGACATCTACACCCGCTGCGACGACACCAACCGGCGGCTGTGCAACCAGGCGTTCTTCACGAAGGTCTTCATCGACGAGGACAACGAGCTGCGGGTCGAGCACAACCGGCCCTTCGAGATGCTCCTTGATCCGCAAATCAACGCGAATGCCCTGACCTGGGCCGCAGACGCCAACAAGGCCCGAACCTCGGCCAGCGTTTCCGTTGGCAAGGGTTCGAGCCTTGTGCGTGGGGTGGAGCTAAGGGGAATCGAACCCCTGACCTTTTCATTGCGAACGAAACGCTCTACCAACTGAGCTATAGCCCCGTGCCGCTTGTGCAGCGCGGTCCATCGTACGCCTGCCGGGCCGAACGCCCAAAGTGGGGCGTCTAGTGTTGTGGCATGACTGAATCCACCGAGCAGACCTCGGGCCCCTTGCTGCGCGTCGGGTATGAACCCGGCATGATGCCCGGCAAGTGGTTCGACCGTTGGCGCGAACGCCTCCCCGGCGCCACGTTGGTGGACGAGCAGTTGGAACCGGGCCGGTGGCGCACGGCACTCGGCACCGGGATTGACGCCTGCCTTGTCCGTCTGCCCGCTCATCCCAAGCCCGGGTTGGAGGATCTGGAAGGTCTCCGCGGTCACTTCCGCGCCGTCCCCGCCTACACGGAACTCCAGGTGGTGGTCCTGCCCGCCGAGCACGAGCTCACACTCCTGGACGAAGTTCCCGTCGCCGAGCTGGCCGACGAATACCTGGTCCAGGACCTCCCCGAACACCGCCCCTCGCAACACGGTGCCGGAACCGACGACGACGGAGCACCGCGCCCCCCGTTGGAAGCCCGGGATGACGCCGACCTCGTCGAATACGTGGCTGCCGGAATCGGCCTGGTGGTCCTGCCCATGTCGGTCGCGCGGTTCCACCATCGCAAGGACCTGACCTACCGGGTGGTTCCGGACCTGCCGGGTAGCGACGTCGTCGTCGTCTGGCCGCAGGACCTGCCGGAGGAGACGGAGGCTCTGGTCCAAGACCTGGTGGGGGTGGTCCGCGGTCGCAAGCGCGACAGTTCGCGGGGGGAGGCCACCCACTTGGTGACCGAAAACGCCCAGGACAGTGCCAAGGACGCTGTGGCGCCGCGGAAGCGGCGGCAGTCCGCCAAGGCCAAGCCGGGCACCACAAAGGCCAAGCCGGGGGAGTCGCCGTCGCGAACGGCCAAGGGCACCAGCCGAGGGGATCAGCTCAAGGGCAAACGACTGGCCGGTGGCAAAGCTCGCCGCGGCGCCAAGCCGGGCCGCCCCAGCACGCGAGGCGGCGGGGGCCGCAAACACCGCTGATCCCGACGCCGGAGGGGTCAGGACGGCTCAGTGCCTCCGGGATGCGCTGTGCCCGGGTCCGTGGGGCGGGCTCCCTCGGCAGAACTGGCGGGCGTGTAGAGGTCCGCGCCGCTGCCGCCACGGACCATGGTCTGGTTGACCAGCGGGACGGAGAGACCCGCGGCGTCCAACATCTTCTTGATCTTCACGCGAATCACGCGGCTCACCGCCCACTGCTGGGACGGTGCGGTCTTGGCTGCCACGCGCACGGTCACGGACTCACCGGTCAGCGCTTCCACACCCCAGACCTCCGGGTCGGCCAACACGAACTCGCCGACGTCGGGGTCTTCGCGCAGGTTAGCCAGGGTGTCGGTGAGGCGCTCGATCATGGCGTCCAGGTCGCCGTCGTAGGGGAGCGGAATGTCCAGGACGGCGCGTGCCCAACCCTGGGACTGGTTGCCCACGCGCAGGATCTCGCCGTTGCGCACGTGCCACAGCGTGCCCTGGACGTCGCGCACCTGGGTCACCCGCAGGCCGACGTCCTCGACCACACCCGATGCCTCTCCCAGATCCACCACGTCACCGATGCCGAGCTGGTCCTCGGCCACCATGAAGATCCCGGAGAGGTAGTCCTTGACCAGCGACTGCGCGCCGAAGGACAGCGCCACACCCGCGATACCCGCTGATGCCAGCACGGGGGCGATGTTGAACCCGAGCTCCGAGACGATCATGAGCAGGGCGACCGCCCAGATCACAAGCGTGACCACGGAGGCCAGCACGGAGCCGACCGTCTGCGCACGTTGTGCCTGACGCTTGCGCGCCAGCCCGGCGTCCTCGACCCACTGCGGCCTTCCCGAGTCCAGCTTCCGGATGACGCGGGAGCGGGTGCCTTTCTCGATACCGCGTGTGATTCTGCGGATAATCAGGCGAATCGCGGCGGATGCGACGACGGCAATGAGTAGGATCATCAGGACCCTTGCGGGTACCCCGAGCCAGAAGTCCCAGGACGCCATCTCCGGCATGGTTGTGCTCACATTCGCCAATAGGTCCATGACGGGCACGGTAATCGGCCCGTCTCAACGCCAACTTAATACCCGCTTGCTGCCCGCGCAGTGAGTGCCGACCACCTGACGTCACACGAACCCTGTTGCCCCACCGGGCACAGCTTTCAAGGAGCGCCATGGCTGTAGCAGCCCTGACCACCCTGACCATCCAGACCCCGGCGACGGTTTCGATCCCGTCGCAGAGCGCCTCGGAAGAAGCGGGTCTCAGCGGCATCGCCGGTTGGGCGGTGGATGTGATGGACGTGATCGGAGCTCCGGGGGCGGGTCTGCTGGTCGCGCTGGAGAACCTGTTCCCCCCGCTGCCCTCGGAAATCATCCTCCCGCTGGCCGGCTTCACCGCAGCCCAGGGTGGCTTCACTCTGTGGGAGGCACTGTTCTGGACCACGCTGGGTTCGATCCTGGGTGCCATGGCGCTCTACGGGCTGGGCGCCTGGTTGGGCCGACACCGCCTGTACCGGATCGTGGACGCCATGCCGTTGGTGGACATCCACGACGTCGAAAAGACCGAGGACTGGTTCGACAAGTACGGCCCATACACGATCTTCTTCGGCCGCATGATCCCGCTGTTCCGTTCCCTGATCTCGATTCCGGCTGGCATCGAACGCATGAACTTCCTCAAGTTCACGGCCCTGAGCCTGGTGGGCTCGCTGATCTGGAACACCATCTTCGTGTTGGCCGGCTGGTTCCTGGGCGAGCAGTGGCACCTTGCCGAGCAGTACGCCGGCGTGTTCTCCAACCTGGTCTACGTGCTGATCGTGGGCTTCATCGCCTGGTGGGTCATCAAGCGCATCATCCGTAACCGGAAGGGCCTGGCCGACGGCGCCCGGAAGGAGACCGTGGAGGAGGTCCTGGCGCGCCGGGACCGGAAGATCGCAGAGCACGCTGAGGCCAAGAGGCAGCGCAAGGCGGCCCGCCACGCGGGGTGACCCGGCCGCTGTCCCGGGACGTGGCTACAACCAGTCCTTGTTCTTGAACACCAGGTACAGGCCCACGCCCACCGCCAGCATGAGGACCAGGGCGAACGGGTACCCGTAGGCCCAACTCAACTCAGGCATGTCGTGGAAGTTCATGCCGTAGATCGAGCCGATCATCGACGGCGCGAACAGGATTGCAGCCCAGGCGGAGATCTTCTTGGTCTGCTCGTTGAGTTCCATGGCGGCGTCGTTCTGACGTGACGCCGTGAGTGTGGCGTCCAACTGCATGGCGTCGTTGAGCTGCGCGCGGAAGGATTCGATGCGGCTGTTGACCACCAGCACGTGGTCGCGCACGTCGCGGAGCATGTGCTGCAGTTCCTCGTCCGTGTGCCATTTCTGGAACCCGGCTTCGAACTGGTCGGCCAGCAGGGACAGCGGAGCCGCCGCACGGTGGAAGAGGTTGACCTGGCGGGCGAGTTCGTAAATGCGCTGAGACACGTCGGGCCGCCCGGCGAACAAGGCGTCCTCGATCTCGTCGATGTCCTCCTCGACAGATTCCAGGATGGGGAAGTAGTCGTCCACCACCTGGTCGATCAGGGCGTAGAGGATCGCCTCCGGCCCACGCGCCAACAGGTGCGGTTCGGCTTCAACGCGGTGTCGCACCTTGCCCACACCTGCGGTCTCCGCGTGACGCACGGTGATCACGAAGTTCGGGCCCGTGAACACGTGGATCTCGCCCAGGCGGATGGACTCTTCGGAGTCGTTGTACGTGGCCGGGCGCAGGACCGTGAACAACGTGGAACCGTAGCGCTCCGTCTTGGGCCGCTGATGGGCCAGCACGGTGTCCTCCACAGCGAGTTCGTGCAGGCCGAACTGCTTCTGCAGCGCCTCGATCTCCCCCTTGCCGGGACGGTACAGCCCGATCCAGGCCATCGCACTGTGCTCGTGGTGGTGATCGGTGTCCGTGCACGGGGTGTGCGGCGCGACATAGGCCCGGTCCGGAGCCTCGCCGTCGTCAGCGCCGTCGTGGCCAGCGGAGTGGCCGCCGACGCGATTGGCCCCGTGACCGCCGTCGTCGACGCCGTCCAGCTCCTCCAGGAGTCTGAAGGTCTCCTCGAGTGACTTGGGGGAGGCCACCCGTTGCCCGGCCTTGTACACGGCGTTGTCCACGATGCTCACCGGCCCATTATCGGGGAGCCGGTCCACTGTCACACAACGGGCCTACTCCACCGCACTGATCCGAGTCAGCTCCGGGGTGGGCGCCGCACGATCCTTAGACTGTTCCCCATGGCTCATGAGCAGGCGGCACATCGTTCCCCGGTCCAGGACGCGGACGGCAGGTCCTCGGCCACCCGGCACGGATCCGGGGCCCCCGCCGATCCTGCGCCGACCATGTCCACCCGGGCCGGGGCGTACGCCGTCGTGATCGAGGACGACAAGATTCTGCTGTCCCGCTGGGTGCCGCGGAATCCCGTCATGCGCCCGTCCTGGACTCTGCCCGGGGGAGGCATGGAGGCCCGTGAACAACCGGAGGACACCGCGGTGCGAGAGGTCTTCGAGGAGACCGGCTACACCGTGGAATTACAAGAACTTCTGGGCGTGAGCAGTTTCTACATCGACTCCGAGCGCAGGATGACTCCCGGCGACGGCCTCCTGCATGCCCTGCGGGTGGTCTACCGGGCGCGCGTCACGGGCGGCACCTTGACCGCGGAAGTGGATGGTTCCTCGGACGACGCCCAATGGATCCCCATCGCGGATCTCGACCGGTACCCGCACCTGGACCTGGTGAAAGTGGGCCTGACCATGGCCGGAGTCGAGGTGACGGCATGAGCCGGCAGATCAGGAGCGGGAACGAACGCGCACGGACCCGTAAGGCTGCGCTCGCAGCCGTGGCAGGGGCGGGTCTGCTGACCCTGACGGCGTGCGACGGCGGCGAACCCACGCCCGGCCCGAGCCCGACGGCGGAAGCCTCCGCGACCGGCATCGTGGTCGGTGCGGGGCCCACGGACCAAACGGAGACCGTGGCCTACGTGTGGTCGCAAGCGCTGGAGGACGCGGGCATGGACGTCGAGGTGCGCAAGATCGAGGGTGGCCGCGCGGGCTACTTGAAGGCCGTCGAGGAAGGGGAGATCGACGTCTTTCCCGACTACTCGGGGGACCTCTACCTGGAACTGCGGGGGAACCAACCCGAAGGAGCGGGGACGGAGGAAGCCCAGGAACCCACCGAGTCCCCGAGCTCGACCGAAGTGCCGTCGCCCGAGGCCAACCAGGCCGGCGGCGACGGGAACATCGTGGACACCCTGGCCGACATGCTCGGCAGCGGGCAGCAAGGTGTCACGGACGGCGACGTCGAATCCGCCGTGGCCGACCAGCTCCCGGAGACCGCGCAGATCTTGGACGCCGCGCCCGCGGAGAACAAGCGCGTCCTGGTCACCACGTCCGCAACCGCAGCTCAACTGGAGGTCAACTCCATTGACGACCTCGCCGAGCACTGCCAAGACCTCACGTTCGGTGCCATCAAGGGCGAGGACCAGGCCTCCGTGACCGCTGCCGCCGTCTCGGACACGTACGAATGCACGCCGGGTCAGGTGCGCGAGTTCGACTCCCAGACCGATGTGGTCCAGGCCCTGTTGGAAGGCCAGATCGACGTCGCCGCGGTGCTCTCCGCCACGCCCGCGATCGACGACAACTCCCTGCACGTACTCGAGGACAACCAGGACGCCCTGGTGCCGGAACGTGTGTTGCCCGTGGCCGATGCAGAGTTGCCGAAAGAGGTCGCGGACGAAATCAACGGCATCTCCGGTCGGCTCGACACGGACGCGCTGATCCTGCTGACCCGGATGACCACGTCCTCGACCCCTTACACCTCGGAGGAAGCGGCGGACTACTGGTACGGAACCGTGCAGCCGTAGCAGCGCCGGTGTGCCGTCGGCCACGGTTGGCCGGGTACGCGGATGTATCGTGAACTCATGCCGAAGAAGGTCACTCAGTCCGAAAAGCTGTCCAACGTCCGCTACGACGTCCGGGGCCCGGTCCTGGAACAGGCCGAGAAAATGGAGGACGCGGGCCACCGCATCCTGCGCCTGAACATCGGTAACCCAGCGCCCTTCGGCTTCGAGGCGCCCGACGCGGTGCTCGTCGACATGATCAAGAACCTGCCCTACGCGCAGGGGTACTCCGATTCGCGCGGCATCTTCTCGGCGCGCACCGCCGTCGTGCAGTACTACCAGACCAGGGGCATCCGGAACCTGGACGTGGACGACGTCTACCTGGGCAACGGTGTCTCCGAAATGATCACCCTGACCCTGCAGGCGCTGTGCAACCCGGGGGACGAGATCCTGGTTCCCTCCCCGGACTACCCGCTGTGGACCGGTGCCACGTCGCTGTCCGGCGGCACCGCGGTGCACTACAACTGCGTGGAAGAGGACGGGTGGAATCCCGATCTGGAGGACATCCGCTCCAAGATCACGGACCGCACCCGCGGCATCGTGGTCATCAACCCCAACAACCCCACGGGTGCCGTCTACTCGCGGGAGACGCTGCAGGGGATCGTGGACATCGCCAAGGAACACGAACTGGTGGTGTTCTCAGATGAGATCTACGAAAAGATCACCTTCGACGACGCCGAGATGATCAACCTGGCCACCCTGACCGGCGAGGACGTCCTGTGCCTGACGTTTTCCGGGCTGTCCAAGGCCTACCGGGTGGCGGGTTACCGCGCCGGGTGGGTGGCGATCACCGGACCCAACTGGAAGGCCGAGTCCTACCTGGAGGGCATCAAGCTGCTGGCCAACATGCGCATGTGTGCCAACGTCCCGGCACAGCACGCCATCCAGACCGCGCTGGGCGGGTACCAGTCGATCAACGACCTCATCCTGCCGGGCGGGCGGCTCAAGGCGCAGCGCGACCTGGCCTACGAACGTCTCAACCAGATCGACGGCGTCACCTGCGAACCGGCCGCCGGTGCTCTGTACCTGTTCCCCAAGTTGGACGTGGAGAAGTTCAACATCACGGACGACGAGCGGTTCGCCCTGGACCTGCTCAAGGAGCAGAAGATCCTGATCAGCCACGGGTCGGCGTTCAACTTTGACACCCCGGACCACTTCCGGCTGGTGTTCCTGCCTTCCGTGGAACAGCTGGAACCGGCACTGGACCGGATCGAGGAGTTCCTGGCGGGCTACAAGCAGGTCCAGTGAGGCTTTCGCCCGCTCACGGATGAACTTTCGTCACGGTTTTCTGCCACAAACACGCTTTGCGCGGCAGAAAACCGTGACGAAAGTTTCTCAATCGGCCTCCGGCGCCGGGACCATGGTCAGCTGACCGGTCCGGGTGTCCAGTTCCATGACCTTGCGCGGGGTGCGCAGCAGCCAGAACACCAGGACCGTGAACGCCAGGCCCGTGACACCCACGATCAGGCCCGTCATGGAGATCGCCTGGTTGTAGGCACCGGCTGCCGCCGTGACGAGTTCGCTGCCGTTGGGCAGGTCCTCCGCCACGGCGTAGGCGCCACCCAAGGTTTCGCGGGCCGTTCCGGCGGAACTGTTGTCCACTCCGGTCGGGATGTTCAGGAAGGCCTGGTAGAGCCCGGTCACCAGACCACCGACGACGGCGGTCCCGAGCACCGCGCCGACCTCGTACCCCGTTTCCGAGATGGCCGAGGCAGCCCCGGACTTCTCGGGCGGGACCGAGCCCACCACGAGTTCCGTGGAGAGCGTGGTCGCGAAGCCGATGCCCACACCCAGCACGCAGTAGGCGACCACCATGGGCCAGGCGGCGTTGCCCACCGTGGCGGCGATGACCAGGTAGCCGGCCGAGGCAAGCACCAGGCCAACCACCACGACCGCCCGCGGCCCCACGACGCCGGCCCAGCGAGCGCCGAGCAACCCGGACACGATGGCCAACACCATCCCCGGGATGATCAACAGTCCGGCGGTGAAGGCATCCATGCCCACCACCAACTGCAGGTGCTGGGTGATGAAGAACAGGAAGCCGAACTGGACCAGGTTTCCCATGACGTTGACCAGCACGCCGCCGGTGAACCGGCCGCTCTGGAACAGCGCCAGCTCGACCATGGGTGCCGCCAGCCGGTTCTGGCGCAGCACGAAGATCACGCCGAATGCCAGGCCCAGGACCAGGGCGACTGCACCGGCCAGCAGCGCGCCACCGGTGGCCAGTGTCTTGATCCCGTAGACGATCGGCGTCATGGTCAGGATGGCCAGGACGGCGGAGGTCACGTCCAGCTTGCCGGGGCGCGGGTCCTTGGACTCGGGCAGCGTGAACGGTGCGATGGCGCCGAAGGCCAGGCACACCGGCACCGCGACCAGGATGGCCGCGTGCCAGCTGAAGGCGTGCAGCATGGCCCCACCGACGATCGGACCCAGGGCGGCGCCGGCACTGAAGCCTGCGGTCCAGATGGCGATCGCGGTGCGTCGGGCGTCGTCGTCCTCGAAGATCACGCGGATCAGGGACAGGGTCGCGGGCAGCAGCATGGAGCCGAACACGGCGATGGCCACGCGGGAAGCGATCAGCATTTCGGCGCTGGTGGACAGGCCGCCCGCCACCGAGGCGGCGGCGAAGCCCACGGACCCGATGATCAGCAGAAGTCGGCGCCCGGCGCGGTCGCCCACCGTGCCCATGGGGATCAGGAGCCCCGCCAGGATCAGCGGGTAGATGTCCACGATCCACAGGAGCTGGGCGGCGCTGGGGCGCAGGTCGGCGGCGATGTCCGGCAGCGCGAAGCTCAACGCGGTGGTGGTCACGGACACCGTGAGCACAGGAAACATGAGGGTCGCCAGAGCCAACCAGGGGTGGACTCGGCGCTGTTCAGGTCGCACGTGGCGCACCTCCTGGGCGTGCGTTGCAACTGTTGACACGAAAGACCTCCCCACGTGATCGGACTGGACGGGACGGGATTTCACCCGTAAAACTATACCGACCAGACGGTACAGTTTGAGTCACCCGGAGGCAACATGCTGATGACGTGCGGTTGACCACCCTCCGATGCTGACAAGCTGTGAGATCTTGGAGCTGAGGAAAGGACCATCGATCGTGTCGCGTAAACCCGTTGCCCGTGATCGCCTGCTGGAGGCATTCCAGGCGATCCTCGTCGATGACGGCGAACGCGCGGCCACCCTGGACGCAGTCGCTGCCCGCGCCGGGGTCTCCAAGGGTGGACTGCTGTACCACTTCGCGAATCGTGGGGAACTGGTGCAGGCCCTGCTGGAACACATGCGCGTGCTGGGGGAGGAGGACTGCCGGTCGATGGCGCAGTCCCCCGAAGGCGCCGCACGACAGTTCCTACGCAACTCCGTGTGGGCCGGATCAGACATTGATCTGGCCATCGTGGCCGTGACCCGCCTGGCCCAGGGTGGGGACGAATCAGCGCGTCACGCGCTGCAGGAACTCAAGGAGAGCTGGTACGAGTTGCTCCTAGCGGACCTGGGGGAACCCGCCGTGGCCAACGCCGTGCTGCACATGGGTGACGGGCTGTACTACAACGCCAGCATCGGTTGGCTGCCCGCCAACCGCAAGGAGAGCAAGGCCACCCTGGAGCAGTTGCTCGGCGTCCTGGAACGGCTGCGTCCAGCCGGTTCAGCGTGAGGTCAAGACCCGACGTCAGCTGACGGGCTCCGCGCCCTCCGACGAGTCCTCACCCTGTGCCTCTTCGCGGCGTTCGCGCGCAGCTTCCAAGCGTTCCCGGGCGCCGTCGAGCCACTGCTCGCAGCGGTTGGCCAGGGCCGCCCCGCGCTCCCACAGTGCCAGCGATTCCTCCAGGGCGGTTCCGCCCGCTTCGAGTTGCGCCACGGTGCGCACGAGTTCCTCGCGGGCTTCCTCGTACCCCATCGATTCGATGTCGGACAGGTCCGGGGCGGACGGGTTCTGGGTCGAGGTCTTCTTCTGTGCCATGAGGTCTCTTCCTTCGGCTGATGCGGGGTGGGTCGATGTGGCGGGGTCGCTCTGAACGGTGGGGACGATGTCGGAGGGGTCCGGTCAGTCCGTGGGTTCTCCCGGTTGGCGGGAGGATGTGGAGTCCGTGCGCACCGCCAGCTCTCCGTGGGCCAGGCGGATGCCCAGAGGGTCCCCGACGGTCACCTGCTCGGAGGACTTCACCACAGCGCCCCCCTCGGTCATGACCACGGCGTAACCGCGGGACAGGGTCTCCTGGGGTGAGAGCGCCCGCACGCGGTGCTTCATCTGGACGATCGTGTCCTTCTCCCGTTCGGTGCGGTGCAGGACCGTGCGCAGTGCCCGTTCCCGGAGCCGGTCCACGTCTTCTTCGCGGACCAGGACCATGCCCTCCGGCTGGTCCAGAACCGGGCGGGACCGGATGGAGTCCAGGGCGGCCTGTTCACGGTCCAGGAACTGCAGCACCGCGCGGTCCAGGACCACGCGGGCGCGGGCCACCTGAGCCTTTTCCTCCGCCCAGTCCGGGACCACGCGTTTCCCGGCGTCCGTGGGGGTGGAGGCGCGCAGGTCGGCCACGAAGTCCAGCAGGGGCTGGTCGTTCTCGTGCCCGATCGCGGAGACCACCGGGGTGGTGGCTGCTGCGACGGCGCGCAACAACATCTCGTCGCTGAACGGCAAGAGGTCCTCGAAGGCGCCACCACCGCGGGCGATGATGATGACGTCCACCTCCGGATCGGCGTCAAGGTCCTCCAAGGCGCCCATGACCCCGCGGACCGCGCTTGTGCCCTGTACCGCGACGTTACGGATCTCGAATTCGACCGACGGCCACCGCAGCCGGGCATTTCGGACAACGTCCTTCTCGGCGTCCGAGTTGCGTCCGGTGATGAGTCCCACGCGGTTGGGCAAGGGTGGCAGGGGTTTCTTGCGGTCGGCGTCGAACAGGCCCTCCTCGGCCAAGGCCCGGCGGAGTCGTTCGATCCTGACCAACAGATCGCCCAGGCCCACGGGTCGCACACCCTGCCCGATCATGGACAGGCGCCCCGTCTTGGTCCAGAAATCGGGCTTGACCTGCGCCACCACGCGCATCCCACGTTCCAGAGGGGTCTCCATCTGGGCCATTTCCCGGGCGAACAGGGTCACGGGGACGGAGATCTCTTCGTCCACGTCCCGCAGAGTCAGGTAGGTCACTCGGGCGCGTTGGTTCAGCTCCACCACCTGCCCTTCGACCCAGGTGGGATCGCAGCGGGCGATGTAGGCGTGCAGGTTCTCCGACAACAACCTGAGCGGCCAGGGGTTTTCGGGGGTGGTCAACCCGGCACGTGGCGGCAGGACTCGCTCCACCGTCGGCGGCGCGGTGTCCTGGGGCTGCTCCGTGTCGCCGGGTCGCCCGGCGTCTTCGGGGTTCATAAGCACATACCTACCATTTGCCGCGGACACCACAGGGGACGCCACGGGGTCACCGCCCTGGCGGTGGACAAGGCCCCGACAGCGCTCACGCTCGTAACACCGTGGAGCAGCGCGGACCCGGGCGGTCCTACCCGGTCCGGGCCGTTACGGTGGGAGCCATGGCTTCGAGAACCGGATGGGCACAGCGCTGGCGTGAGCGGCGCCGTGTCCAGATCGACGGAATCGAAGGCGATGCCGTTCCGAGCCGCTTCCGCCCCGAACACCAGGGCCGCTTCTCCCGCGGCTGGTGGGGTCTGCTCCGCACGATTCTGGCTGTACTGCTGGCATTGACCGGTGCGCTGGCGATGGTGGCCGGAATCAGCCTGCAATGGCTTCAGGACTCCGTGGTGGACCGGGACGGATTCGCCAAGGTTTCCGAGGAGCTGGCTGCGGACCAGTCACTCCAAGAAGAGCTGGTGGCCACTGCCCTCGACAACGCATCCCGGTCCGTCCAGCAACAGGACCTGGGCGGGATCCCCTTCGGGGGGTCGATCCTGGACATCGTGGACCAGCGGGTTGCCTCCGGTATCCAGGAGTATGCGGGGACCGAGCAGTACACGGACGACTGGAACCAGGTGGTCCTGACCACCCACGAACTCAACCTCGAGAACGCCGGAGAGGGTGAGGGGCAGGGGGCACCGGAGGACCTGGAAATCGGCACGGGCCCGGTCGTGGATTCGATTGAGCACCACATCGAAGACCGCATCGGATTCGGAGTCGATCTCGACCTGCGTTCGCAGGAATCGCTTGGCGGAGCGGACGGGATCGTGGTGGTGGGTGACTCCCACACGGGCCCCACGTTCGACACCATCGTGGATGCCACGAGGGCCGCCCCTTACCTTCTGTGGGGCGGTGTGGTCGCGATGGGCCTTGCGCTTCTCCTCGGACGGCACCGGGAATGGGCCGTGGCCGCGGCCGGCGCGGGCTTGATCGTCGGGGTGCTCTACGCCCGGTCCCAGGCCGACAGCCTGACGACGTCCGTGACCTCCTCCCCGAACCTGCAGGACGTCGGCCGTACGGTCGTCGAGCGGATCTTCGAGATCCTGCTCACGGGCTTGGATCAGGCCTTGACGCCCTACCTGTGGGCGGGTGTGGCCGCCCTCGTTGTCGGGTTGATCGCGGCAGCCGCGCGCACCCTGTGGCACTGGGGAGCTGACGACGGGTGGGAGGACGCGCACACCCCGGGCGACGGACGACGACGGCGCGTGGTCGAGGTCTGAGTCATACCAGGGCCCTGGGCTCACCCCGTACGATGGAGCCCATGTCCACCCCCGTCGCTCTTGCCATGCCGACCGTTCCCCGGACCCGCCGAAGCCCCGATGACATCGCTTCCGCGGCGCCCGTCGAAGGCCCCAAGAAGGTCCTGTTGGCCTCACCTCGCGGGTACTGCGCGGGCGTCGACCGGGCCGTGATCGCCGTCGAGAAGGCTTTGGAGCACTACGGCGCCCCCGTGTACGTACGCAAACAGATCGTGCACAACAAGCACGTGGTCGAGACCCTGGAATCCCAGGGGGCCGTGTTCGTGGACGAGGTGGACGAGGTTCCCGAAGGTTCGCTGCTGGTGTTCTCCGCACACGGCGTTTCACCCGCTGTGGTCCAGTCCGCGGCCGAACGCAATCTGGAAACCATTGATGCGACGTGCCCCTTGGTGACCAAGGTCCACCGAGAGGCCGTGCGCTTCGCCAAGCGTGGCCAGCAGATCCTGCTGATCGGTCACGTCGGACACGAGGAAGTCGAAGGCACGTTCGGGGAGGCCCCGGAGCAGACGATCATCGTCAACAGCCCGGCGGACGTCGACACCCTTGAGGTGGAGGACCCGGACAACCTGGTGTGGCTCTCGCAGACCACGCTGAGCGTGGACGAGGCCCTGGAAACGGTCTCCCGCTTGCGGGAACGGTTCCCCAACCTGCAGGACCCACCCTCCGACGACATCTGCTACGCGACCTCCAACCGTCAGGGCGCGATCAAGGAGATCGCGCCGCGTGCGGACCTGGTGATCGTGGTCGGGTCCTCCAACTCCTCCAACTCCGTGCGCCTCAAGGAGGTTGCCGCGGAGTACGGCGCCAAGCGCGCAGAGCGCGTGGACAACGCGAACCAGGTGGACGAAGCGTGGTTCGAAGGCGTGTCCACAGTGGGCGTCACCTCCGGCGCCTCGGTGCCGGAAGTCCTGGTCCGGGACGTCCTTGCACTACTCGAGGAATACGGCTACGGCGAGATCGAGGAAGTCGTGACTGCCGAGGAGGACATCCTGTTCTCCCTGCCCAAGGAACTCCGTGCGCGATTGACGGCCGACGGTGACGCCGACCGCAACCTGGGCGGCCGCGGAGCGCGACCCGCCCGCTGACAGATCCGCGCGTCACGTTCAGGACTCCGGGAGATCCCGTAGCAGTTCAGGGGCCGTGAGGGCCTGCGGCTGGATTTCGACGGCGGAGGTGACCAGGCGCTCGTCGTCGGCGGCCGTGGGGCCCAGATCGTTGAGCTTGCGCGCGGTGGGCAGGACTCGACGTTCGAGGGAGCCGACCAACTGGTTGTACTGCTCCACGCTGCGCCTGATCGAGCCGCCCATCTTGCTGAGGTGACCGCCCATGGTGCCCAGCCGGTCGTACAACTCCCGTGACAGACGCAGGAGTTCCGTGGCGTCCTGCGCCAGGGATTCCTGCCGCCAGGAGAACGCCACCGCCTTCAAGGAGGCCAGGAGGGACACGGGGGAGACCAGGGCGATGTTTCGGCTGGCGGCGTGGTCCAACAGCGTGGGATCCGTGTCCAAGGCCACGGCGAGGGCCGACTCCACGGGGATGAAACACAGCACCAGATCGGGTGAACCGGGCAGCGTGTCCCAGTACTTCTTCTTGCCGAGCGCGTCCACGTGGGCTCGCACGGCCTTGGCGTGGAGCGCCAACTGCTCGGATCGTCGGCGGGCACCGGAGGCGGAAGGGTCGCTGATGTCCTGCGCTTCCAGGTAGGCGGACAAGGGTGCTTTGGCGTCGACGACGATCTGCTGGTCTCCCGGGAGATGGACCACCATGTCCGGACGCACTTGAGTCTGTTCGGAGGCCACCGTGACCTGTTCGGTGAAATCGACGTGCCGGAGCATGCCTGCTGCCTCCACGACGCGCCGCAGCTGCATCTCTCCCCAGACGCCACGTGCCGAGTTGGAACGCAGGGATCCCTCCAAGGCGCCGGTGACCTGCTGGAGCTTGACGTCCGACTCCCGGGCCGCCGCGAGGGCGCGGGAGACGTCGCCGAACTGTTCGGAGCGGTCCCGTTCCAGCCGGGTCACGTGGTCCTGCATCTGCCGCATGCGGTCCGTGAGAGGGGCCAGGGCACGGAGCAGGTCCTGGTCCTGTGCGGCACGGTCCTCCAGCTCCTCAACACGTGAGGTCTGCAACCGCGCCGTCTCCACGGCCGCGGCGTGTTCCGTGGCCAGTCGCTGGTTGGACTGCGTCAGTGACTCCAGCCGACCGGCCATGCCGTCGTCGGACTGTGCCCCCTTGCGCTGGCCCAGGACCCACCCGACCACGAAGCCCGCGACCGACCCCACCACGAGCAACACCAGGGGGAGGACCAGGAGAGTCAGGGCGTTCGATTCCATGCCACCAGGGTGCCAGCGCGCTCGGACAACTCAACGCCCCTCAGAGCCAGCCGTTCTCCCTGGCCTTCAGTGCGGCTTCCGTCCGGTTGCCCGTGTGGGTCTTGCCGATGGCCGACGACAGGTGATTGCGCACGGTCCCGGGGGAGAGGCTGAGGCGACTGGCCAGTTCCTTGACCGAATGGCCGTCCAGGGCGGCCCGCAGCACGTCCTGCTCGCGCTCCGTCAGGGGGTTGTTTCCGGAGACCAGGGACTCCTCGGCCAGGCTGGGGTCGATCACCCGCCGACCCGCGTGGACCGCGCGGACCGCTTCGGCCAACTGGTCTGCGGGAGTGTCCTTGACGACGAATCCCATGGCCCCGGCGTCCAAAGCACGCCGCAGATACCCCGGGCGGCCGAACGTGGTGACCACCAGGCACTTGCAGGCAATCCCCGCGTCGCGGATCGCCCGTAGGGCATCGATGCCGTCGCGGCCCGGCATCTCGATGTCCAGGAGGGCGACGTCCACCTGGTGCTCGCGGATCGTCTCCACGATCGCCTCCCCGGAGGACAGTTGGGCGACCACATCCAGGTCGTCTTCCAGGGACAGCAACGCAGCCAATGCGCCGCGGACCAGCGCCTGGTCATCGGCCAACAGAAGGCGGATGGGATCGCTCACGGGAGGGTGATCTCCAATCGGGTGCCGGTGGAGTCCGACGAATCGGGGTTCGGGGTCACCGTGAGGCTACCGCCGGCCGCTTCCACGCGTTCCCTCATGCCGGTCAGGCCGTTGCCGTGGCGGAACTGCGCGGGGCCGCCGTCGCCGTCGTCGGTCACCGTGAGTCGCCCGGGCCCTGCCTCCACCACGCAGGTGGACGCGCGCGAATGGCGAATCACGTTGGTCACGGCCTCCCGCAGGCACCAGGCCAGTAGCGGCTTCTGCTCTTCGGGGATTTCGACGACGGCGGGCGGCAGCTTGGCCTCGATCCGCGCGGCCCGCAGGGCGGTACGTGTGGCGGCGACCTGGGAGGACCAGGCCGGGGTCCGCAGCTGCCCCACGGTGGCTCGGACCTCCCCGAGGGCTTGTCTGGACAGCTCCAGGACCTCGTCGAGCTCGGCCGCGGCCTTGCCGGGGTCGCGGTCCACGAGTTTGCGGGCGAGTTCGGTCTTGAGCGTGATGACGGTCAGGGAATGGCCCAGAAGGTCGTGGACGTCCCGGCCGATGGACTCGCGCTGCCGGGCCAGATCGAGTTCATGGGTCAGCTGGCGTGAGCGGTCTTCCCTGTCGATCATGAGCGAGATCCCGGCCATCAAGAACGTGGACCCCAACATCATGGGCGGCACCCAGTAGCTCAGCGGAGGCCCAGCCCACACGGCAAGGCCCACGTACACCAGGACCAGGACCAAGACGGACGGAATGAAGATCCGTGGGCGTAACTTGAAGGCCAGGGAGGCGATCAGGAACGGGCCGGTGCCCATCGCGCTAAGACCGATGGCCGGGTAGGTGGCCGCTGACAAGGCAGCCAGAACCAGGGTCCAGGCAAAGGTGTTCCCCGTGGGTCCGAGCGAGCGGAACGGCCGGGTGAACCACCAGGAAGCCGCGTAGGCCACGGCGAAGACGCCCAAGGCGATCAGGGACAGGATGCGCCAACCCAGGGGCGCGTCGGAGGCGAAGGTTCCGGCGATCGGGAAGATCAGGAAGACCAGCCAGACGGACGGATACCCCAGGGCGTAGAGCAGGCCTTCGGACGGACGACCCCATCGGTCGTCCGTCCGAGCCTGGGGGGTGTCGCAACTCATGCGCGCTTGGTTCCGCGACGAGCGGCGAGGAGGGCCAACAGCCCGAAGATCACGGTCCACACCACCACACTAGTGATCAGCATCCCCAGGGTGTCCGGGTCCATCGGTTCACCCATCGTGGACATGATTTCCCCTTCCATCTGCGGCCAGGTGGCCAAACCGTGGACGCCGTAGAGCGGGGTGAACTTGGCGATCTCCAGCATGGTTCCGGAGAGCGGGGTGAAGAGGTTCCCGAAGAACCCGAGCACCACGAGCAAGCCGCTCGCGGCACCCACGGCTGCCTCGGAGCGGAACATGAGTCCGAAGAAGAGGCCGTACAGGGCGAACATGGTGGAGCACAGCACCGCAAGTGCGCCCGCGGAGAGCCAGATGTTCCAGGGCCCGAGTTCTGCCCCGGTCAGGGCCGCCACGGTGAACACCACGATCACGGGCAGCACGGCGATGGCCAGGGCCACCAGGACCTTTGCCGCCACGTACTGCCATTGGGCCATCGGCGTCAGGGCCAGCAGCCGCCCCCATCCCTTGGACCGTTCGACGGCGGCGGACCCGGCGATGTTGGTGGTGGCAACGACGGCGCCGTAGACCGCCATGGAGGTGGCGATGGATCCGGAAACCGTGCCGTGACCCGCGGGGAGGTCCCCGTAGTCGGTGATCGAACCGAACATGACGAACAGGGCGGCCGGCAGCACGATGATGAAGAACAGGCTTTCGACCATGCGCAGCTGGCGGCGGAAGTCGTAGGCGGCGTACTTGAGGATGCCCATCAGCGCGTTGGGGCCGGCAGAGTCGGCGGTGGTGGGACGTTCGGTGCGATCGGTGGCGGTTCCGGTGGTCATGTCTGCTGCGCTCCTTCTGGGGAACTGAGTTCTGGGTACTCGGGTACTGAGCAACGGGGTACTGGCGTAGGGGGTGTCGGTGACTTCAGGCTGCTGATTGCTGGGCCTGGTGGGTGAGCCCGACGAACGCTTCTTCGAGCGGCACCTGGACGATCAAGAGGTCACTGGACTTGGTGTGCGTCAGCAGGTGGTGGGCGATGGCATCCGTGTCCGGGCCGGTGAACACGGTGCGCTCGCCTTCGCCCCGCACGGATTCGGCCCCGGGGATCTCGGCCAGCGCGGTGGCGGCGTCGCCGTCGTCGCTGTTCCAGCGGACGGACACGGTGCGGAGGCCGCCCAGGGCGCGGATCTCCTCCGTGGTGCCGTCGGCCAGGATGCGACCGGCGCCCATGACCACGATGCGGTCGGCGAATTGGTCCGCTTCCTCCAGGTAGTGCGTGGCGAAGACGATGGTGCGGCCGCGTTCGGCTTCGGCGTGCATGGCGGCCCAGAAGTCGCGGCGGGCGTTGACGTCCATTCCCGCGGTGGGTTCGTCCAGGATCAGCAGGTCCGGTTCGGGGAGCAGTGCCAGGGCGAAGCGCAGGCGTTGCTGCTCGCCACCCGAGCACTTGGAGACCTTGCGATCCGCGAAGCTGGTGGCGCCCGCGCGATCCAAGGCCTGATCGATGGGCATGTGATGCGAGTGTTGGGTGGCGATCATGGCCAAGGTCTCGCGAACAGTCAGGTCGTCCAGCAGCGCTCCGGTCTGCAGGACGGCCGACACCCGACCGTGCTGTACGGCGTGCCGCGGGGATCCGCCGTACACCAGGCACGTCCCGGACGTGGGGCTGGTGAAACCGAGGATCATGTCCAGGGCCGTGGTCTTGCCGGCGCCGTTGGGGCCCAGGAGGGCCACGATCTCGCCGGAGTCGATGGTGAGGTCCACACCGTCGACCGCGCGGACCTTGCCGCCTTTGCCGGTGAGCGGGGTGAACGATTTGTGGAGGTTGATCAGTTCGACGGCGGGGGTGTTGTGTTCGATGTGTGTTCCCGTGTTCATGCCTCCAGAATCCGCTGTTTCCCGGGGCGGGGGATCTGGCGGGTGTCATGACTTGGGCATGACAAATGACACGGGCACATTGACTTGGTGCCCGTTGCGCGATGGTCTTGAAGAACCACCCGAGTTCAGGAGGTACCCATGTCCGAAACCATCGCCGGAATCCAGATCCCCGACAGCACGTTGGCCCGTGAAGCCACCGCATTGGTGCGGGATGCCGCGGAACCCCTGGTGTACGACCACTCCCGACGCGTGTACTTGTTCGGTGCTTTGCGCGGGACCAAGGACGGCCTCGACTACGACCCCGAACTGCTCTACGTCGGGGCCATGTTCCACGACCTCGGCCTGACGCAGACGTTCCGCCGGACCGATCAGCGCTTCGAGATCGACGGCGCTGACGAGGCCCGCAAGTTCCTGTCCTCCCACGGCATCGACGACGCGCTCGCCGACCGAGTCTGGACCGCCATCGCACTGCACACCACCCCCGAAATTCCGCTGCACATGGCCCCGGAGATCGCTTTGGTCACGCACGGGGTCGAATTCGACGTGCTCGGAATGGGCATGGACGCCGCTTCCGATGAGGAACGCGAAGCGATCGTTGCCGCCCACCCGCGCCCCGATTTCAAGCGCGGCATCCTGGCGGCCTTCACCGACGGGCTCAAGGACCGCCCGGAGACCACGTTTGGCAACGTCAAGGCCGATGTGCTCGAGCATTTCGTGCCCGGCTTCCAACGCGGCGACTTCGTAGAGGTCATCCAGAACAACGACTGGCCGGAGTGAGGTGCGGTCGCCGGGAGTGAGCACGACGACGGCGGGTGGGGGTCGTCGTCGTGAATCGTGGCGTGTCCGGTTCAGATCCAGTCGCGGAGTGTTGCGGCAGCTCTTGTGTGGTCGATCGAACCTGCTGCCAGGCCGATGACGACGTTGTAGGCGGCATCGTCGAGCGCGTCCAATTCGATCCCGTTGAGCCCCAGAAAAACCACCGTGCTGAGCCACCCCAACCGCTTGTTGCCGTCCACCAAGGGGTGATTGCGGACGATGGATTCCAGGAGAACGGCGGCCTTCTCCTCCAGACTCGGGTAGGCATCCACGCCGAATGGGGCCACGCCGTGCCGATGAAGTGCGGAGTCGAGCAGCCCAATGTCCCGGATCGGGCCGACACCCAGGTCGTCGATCAGAGTCAGGGCATCCTCGAGGGTGAGGTACTGGACGGGAGCCTTTGCAGGCTGCGTGGGTGTCACGGGGCTGGAGTCACTGGGCCAGACGCTTGAGGAGGTCGGCGTAGCGGTCCCGTCCTCGGGCGGAGAGGTCACGGACTTGGTCCGCCCGGGTACGACGTTGCGCGGCCTCATGGATGGCGCGCACCGTGGCCTCCTGACGCGAAATCCCTTCCGCTTCGGCAAGGAGAGCCAGTGCCTTCTCGTCCTCCGGGGTGAGCCGCAATGTCATGGCCATGGCTGAATGGTACCAAAGTGGTATCAGGGAGGCGCTGTGGTCGTCGTCGTGAATCGTTGTGCGTCCGGGGTGGCCGGTAGACTCGCGTTCCGTGGCTTTAACTATCGGAATCGTGGGGCTGCCGAACGTCGGCAAGTCGACCCTCTTCAACGCACTGACCCGTAACACCGTGCTCGCGGCGAACTACCCGTTCGCCACCATCGAGCCGAACGTGGGTGTGGTGAACCTGCCCGACGAACGGCTGGGCCAGCTGGCCTCCGTGTTCGATTCGGAGCGGGAGGTACCGGCCACGGTGTCCTTCGTGGACATCGCGGGCATCGTGAAGGGCGCGTCCGAGGGCGAGGGGTTGGGGAACCAGTTCCTGGCCAACATTCGTGAGGCCGACGCGATTGCCCAGGTGGTGCGGGCGTTCGAGGACCCGGACGTCATTCACGTGGATGGCGCGGTCAACCCGACCTCCGACATCGAGACCATCAACACCGAGTTGATCCTGGCCGACATGCAGACGCTGGAGAACGCGATCCCGCGCCTGGAGAAGCAGGTCAAGATCAAGAAGGCGGACCCCGCCAAGCTGTCCGCCTACCAGGCTGCCCTCGAGGTGCTGGGGGAGGGGCACACGGTGTTCTCCCGTGCAGCTCAGTTGGACATGGAACAGCTGCGCGACCTGACGCTGTTGTCCGCCAAGCCGTTCATTTTCGTGTTCAACGCCGACGACGGCGTGCTGGGCTCCCCCGAGCGCCAGGCCGAGCTTTCTGCGCTGGTGGCGCCCGCCGAGTGCGTGTTCCTGGATGCCAAGCTGGAATCCGAGCTGGTGGAACTCTCCGAGGACGAGGCGCGCGAGATGCTGGAGATGTCCGGCCAGGAGGAATCCGGTCTGGACAAGCTGGCGCGGGTGGGCTTCTCCACGCTAGGTCTGCAGACGTATCTCACGGCCGGCCCCAAGGAGTCCCGGGCCTGGACGGTGCGCAAGGGTGCGACGGCGCCGCAGGCCGCCGGGGTCATCCACACGGACTTCGAGCGTGGGTTCATCAAGGCCGAAGTGGTGTCGTTTGACGACCTGATGGCTGCTGGTTCCATGGCGGATGCAAAGGCAGCGGGCAAGGTCCGGATGGAAGGCAAGGACTACGTCATGCAGGACGGGGACGTGGTGGAGTGGAGATTTTCGCTCTAGCATCTGGTCGGCTACGAGACAGCACAACCGCGCAGTGTTTGACCTGCGCAGGTGGAACCCGTATGCTTGAGGTAACATGGCAGGCCCGCTTCTCTAGATGAGACGCGGGTCTGTTCTCTTTCTACCCCCGGGTGCCGGGGACGCCAGGACGATGCGCACGTGACGACCCCGAACAGCACCTACGCCAAGCCGTTCCTCACGGTCCCCGAACAGATCCGGCGGCTACGCGGTCGGGGCATGGACTGCGGCGACGACGCCTACGCGGCGGAGGTCCTGGAGCGCTACGGCTACTACCGGCTGTCGGGCTACTGGCACCTCTACCGCGACCGGCCCGCGCCACCCGCGCCCCGGTTCGACGACGAAGGCCGAGAGATCCGCCTGGACACCTTCGTGGCCGGGACCCGCCTCGCGCACGTGGTCTCCCTCTACGAGTTCGATAATGAGCTCCGCATGCGCCTCGGAGACGTTCTCAGCACCGTCGAGACAGCCTTCCGATTCTTCATCGGCCACCGGCTCGGCAGGGTCGACGCGTTTGCCCACCGGCATCCCTGGACGCTCGGCGCGACGAGGCAGGAAGATTCCAGCGCGCCGCCCGAGCCGACCGCCGCCTACTGCAAGTGGCTCAAGGAGTACGACCGGCATGAGCAGCGCGCCCGGGGCGACTTCGTCGTGCACTTCCGCCAGCAGTACGGCCCCCACCTGCCCATCTGGGTCGCGACAGAAGTGATGTCTTTCGGAGTGCTGAGTAGCCTCTACGACCTGATGTTGCAGGCCGACCAGGAGATCCTCGCCGCACGGTTCCAGATCCGCACCGCCGACGGCCGCGGAGACCGCGGTGCCCTGAGCAACTGGCTGAACGCCCTCAGGAACGTGCGGAACATCTGCGCCCACTACGGCCGGCTGTGGAACCGCGCGTTCGACGTGACCATCGACGCGCCGGGGCAGGCTCGAAAGGACGCCGACGGCCTGCTCGCGCCGCTCGCGGACGACGGGACGAACAACAGGCTCTACGGCGTGCTGCTCGTCTTGCGCCACCTCCTGCTGACCATCGCGCCGGAGAAGGGCGACGTCGTGGACCTAGCCGACTTCATCGAAGACAATTCCCGCACCGTCGGCTTCGGCATGGAGCAGCTCGGATTCCCGGGCGGCTGGCGGAGCAGTCCGATCTGGGACCTGGCCTTCGCGCTGGACCGTTCGCCGATGGTGGCCGCGAGCCTGCTCGACCGAGCCGAGTGCATGACCGCCGCCGAGACCCGTGAGTCGCTGACGGGGGCGGAAGTTATCGACGAGAAGCGGACTCGTACCCTGGCGCAGGCAGCGCGGGCGAAGAAGGCCGCCCAGCGCAGCCTGCTGCGGGCCTACCTCAAGCACGGCGTCGTGATCGAGGTCGAGCTTGGAGGGACGAAGTTCTACCCGGCCTTCCAGTTCCGGGACGGGAAGATCGTCGATGCGCTTGCCGAGATCAACCGGGCGCTCGCCCGGTCCTGCGGAGGCTCGGACCCGACCGACGTCGCCAGGGCGCTCCTGGACTGGTGGCAGACGCCGCGTTCGGACTTGCGGCTGGACGTGGACGGCTCGGACCGATCGCCCCTCGACCTGCTGGACTCGGTCACCGAGGAGCAATTCGCCGCGGCGATCGACGAGTCGGATGCAAGGCGCAGCTTCGCCGCATCCGATCTCGGTTGACCATGATCTCGCTGTAGATAGTCCTACGTGGGGGCATGTGGTGGAGTTAAGATTTTCGACCTGACATCTGGCCGCAAGACAGTAAGGAGCCCGGACCGGGAGCACGATGCCTAATGATCCTCTCAACCTCGACAAGGCCGGCGAGTGGGCTGGCGTGTGGTGGCTGCCGGAAGCCCCTAGCGAGAAGGTCCCGGGTGTCCTCCGGTACGACCCGGAAGATGGTCTCTCTCTGTCGCTGATCGGCACCTTCGAGGATCGGATCTTGACGACGGACTCGTCTGGATGGACTGCTGTTCACGAAGGAACCCGCACCTGGGAAGTAATGCACGGTGTGGCCGAGCTCAGGGAGATCACACTGCTCGGCTGTGTTCCTATGAGCACCAGAAGGACCATGGGTGCGCGAGTGGCGAGCCCTGACAAGCAGACCGTGACCGCGACGGTCGCCATCATCGGCGCGCATGTCAGCGGTGACGCGGATCCGGCGTTCGCTGGGGCAGAAGTCTCAGTAGAGGATCTGAGTCTCTGGGCGGCGTCTTCTGTGTTCGAAAGATTTCTCGGGGCTCCCGACGGCAAGATCGACGGGACCGGGCGTATCTCGGTGAAGCCGGTCGAGGCGCAATCGGTTGTGGTCGACGGCACCGAGTATCGCCTTCAGCACACCCATACGCTTCCGCACTTCGACCAGCGCAAGGGCGGCTCCATCGGACGTATGAGTGACACCGTGTCCACCCGTATCGCGCCAGCCGAACCGTTCTCGCTGAACTGCGCTCAGCTGGCGGCGAGCCTGGTGCAGGACCTGATCTCCCTGGCGACGCATCGTGCAGCGGGAGTGATCTGGCTCCGATTGGAAGTGGCTGGTTCCGAGTCGCAGCTGCCTGACGGTCAGACCTTGCCGCGCCGACGTGCCGATGTGCTCTATTCGCCCGCCGCACTGGGCAAGCATGATGCGAAGGTCGTCGATCACCACCGAATGTTCTTCACCTGCGGCTCGATCCCATTTGAGGAGGTCATGCCCCGATGGTGCGAGGCCCATGGCCGCTTGCAGGCAGCGACAAACATGATCTTGGGCTTGCGCTACGCACCGGCGCGATTCGTCGAGAACAATCTTCTGACGGCAGTCGGTGCTGCCGAGGTGTTGCACCGCAACCTCCGCATCGACGAGAAACCGTTCCCCAACGCGGAGTTCAGGGCGATGCGAGAGGCGATGCTGGCGCAGGTTCCCGATGAGCACCGAAACAGGTTGAAGGGGGCGATCCGCAACGACCCGACCCTCCGTGATCGGCTCCACGCCCTCGCCGCGCGACCCGATCAGGAAGCGATCGCACAGCTCTTACCGGATGTCGACCATTGGGCGAAGAGGACGACGCGCGCCCGCAATGACCTCGTGCACGAGGGCAGAACGCCCAACCATTCCATCGAGGAGCTGATCGCCGTCGTCGAGGTGACGACCGCGGTCGTGATCCTCAACGTCTTGAACGAGCTCGGATTGCCGGCGGGGCGGCAGCGAGAGATCGTGCAGGAGCACCCGCAACTGAGGGCCACGTTCCGTACCGCTGCCGAATGGCTGGTTCCCTCCCCCAACCCTTAGGTGCTCTGCGATAGCCGCTACTTCGGAACCTCCGTGACTCTGCGGCCCGGTCTTTTGGTGCGAGACGCGTGTGAGCCTGCCTTATCGCTCGTTCGTTGAGTGCGTCATGGTGGGTGGGCGAGACGACCGGCTCTAAGTGGCGGTAGCGCGTCAGTGCTGCCTGGTGTGGCGGTGAGACGGGAGAATGACGGCGGCCCTTAAGGACTCGGTGGAGTTCCGCTTCAATGTCTATGCTTCATGTCGACGTGCTGCCGGGCCCGTTACCCGGGGAGCATGGCTGAGACCGTCATGATGCCCGAGACGCTTGCCCTACGCGAGATTCTCGTTGCGCGTCGTGACGAGTACCAGGTGCGCTTCGATCAGTACGGCGCGACCAACCCGAAGCTGTTCGGGTCCGTCGCGCCCGGCACCGCGTGTGCGGGATCGGACATCGACATCCTCGTCGGGATGGACCCTGCGGAGGGGAATCTCCTGATGCGTACGTCCGGTCTGCTCGAGGAGAGTCACGCGCTGTTCGGGCGCGATGACATCGACGTGTTTCCTGCCCAGTTGCGCAGGCGTCCGGTCTCCGCTTCGGCGCTCGCCGAGGCGGTGCCGCTGTGAGTAGCAGTCCGGCGAAGCCGTGAACCATCTTCCCGATGAGATCACCGGCACGCACCCTGAGATCGCGTGGCCGTAGACCGGGGGTTCTCGCAACATCCTGGTGCACCAGTACTTCGACGCCGACGTGGTTCGCGATGTCGTCGAGACTCATCTGCCGCCTCTCGCCAAGGTGCTGCGGGGTCACATCTCTGCTGATTGACGGTGCGGCTCGAAAGGTTATTCGGCTACGGAACGTGGTGGAGTTCCGGTTCAACGTGTGAGCGAGTCGCCGTTCACCCTCGCGACCGGGTGAGTTCCTCTGCGAACTCTGCCAGGAACTGGTCGCCAGCCGCCGTGCTGCGGGGGGGTGCCTCTATGGTTTTCGTCAAGCCGCCAGAGCGACTGACGACGGCGCCGAAGGCGTGGTCGGGTCTTC